>CALKOE010000475.1 GCA_938091985.1 uncultured Acidimicrobiales bacterium
ACCGAAGAAGTGGCCGACCTGCAGAGCAACAGCGTCCATTGCCGAGACCTGCACGATTTCGCCGTCCTGGTTCTCGAGGGCGGTCGCCTCAGCGAGGGTGCCTTCCTGGCAGACCGACGGGTCGTTGGTGAACCACTGGCCGTGGTAGGTGGCGGAGCCGAAGCGGACCGACTGGATCAGGGGTTCGATGTTGCCGAATTCGTCCTTGCCGAGGGTGTAGCCGAACGGGCCGAAGGCGCCGAGGTCGGTCTGGTCGGTACCCATCGAGGTGACGAGGCCGGTGTAGTCGGTGGTCACGATGCCTTCGACTTCGATGCCGAGGGCTTCCTCGAGCACGGAGATGAAGGGATCGATGTTGTCCTGCAGCGTGGCCTGATCCTGGCTCGGCACGAAGCCGAACGTGATCTTGTCGGGCCAGTCGCTGTGCTCGTCGTCGGTGGCGGTGTCGTCATCGTCGCCGCATGCAGCAGCGAACAACGCGAATCCGACCATCAACGCGAGGATGCGCATAAGAGTCTTTTTCATTTGGTCCCCTCCAGGGATGTGTGCTGCTCGCGACCGTAGTCACGTCTGTGCTCGGTTGCGCCTCCAGCACCATTACCAGCCGATGAACGCTGCGCCTCAGGTTGACCGCTGAGCGACCACGCTTTGGAAGTCGACCCAGTCGAACACGTCGACCGCACCGGAAATCGGCCCGTTCCAGGGCCGGACGTATCGACAGACTTCTGCAGCGGGATGCGCCGAGGTGAGCGCCGCGAGATTGTGGTTGGCATCGTCGAGGTACACGTCGCAGTCGACCTGGGTCTTGTCATCGAGGATGTGGATCTCGGTGGAAGGGATCTTGTGACGAGCGAGCCAGTCGTAGGTGTCGTGGATCGAGAAGTGGGGCTTCGTCGTGAGGATCACGAGGTGGTGACCGTCGCCACGGAGCTGGTGCAACGCGTCGAGTGCGCCCTCGTAGGGGTCGAGGCCGTGGAACAGGCTGCGGCCTTCCGCACAGGTCTCGGCCCAAGTCCAGAAGGCGGACATATTCGGGAAATGGCTCAGCGTCGTGGGGGCGTCCCACTCGACCACGTCTTCGGCCTTGAGATCCCGATCGAGCTTGTCGGGGAAGTCGCGGTTGTAGCGAGTGGTCCAACCATCGTTGAAGTCGGCCACCACGCCGTCGAGATCAATACCGAGTCGGAGTTTGCGCACCGGTTTACTCTCGCACTTCGCTGCGGCGATTCCGACGTTGTGCCTGCTTTGCTGTGGCGGCATTGCTCCCGGCGACGGCATTGGTGTGGCACGCTCGGGAGATGGCCGACCGTCTCCGTCCGTTCGTGTTCGGCGTCGATCTCGACGGCGTGGTCGCCGACTACACCGCCGGCTTTCGCCAGATCGTTGCGGAGGACTTCGGCGTCGACCCGGCGTCGTTGTCCGACGAACGGTCGTGGGACTTCTCGGAGTGGGGTCTCGACGTTGACGAGTTCAACCGCCTCCACAACTACGCGGTGAACGAGCGGCGCATGCTCGCCACGTTGCCCGCATTCGAGGGTGCGGCCGATGCGCTGTGGCGGCTCTCCGACGCTGGGGTCTGGATCCGGATCGTCACCCACCGCCTGTATGTGAACTGGGGTCACGCCGCGGCGATCAACGACACGGTCACGTGGCTCGACGCCAACCGGATCCCGTATCGCGACATCTGCTTCCTCGGCGCAAAGCCCGAGGTCGAGGCCGACTGCTACATTGACGACGCCCCGCACAATGTCGAGCAGCTCCGCTCGGCGGACAACGACGTCATCGTCTTCGACCAGCCCTACAACCGCGACTTCGACGGTCTACGGGCTCGCAACTGGGACGAGGTCGAGGCGATCATCGTCGAGCTTGCGGCGGCAATGGCCGGCGCGGTCGAGGTGCAGCTGCCCGGCATCGAGACGGGCGCCGACAGGCTGACGCGGCGGGTAGGCCCGGCCTAGGCTGACGGCCATGAGCGCAGACGCAGGCCAGGACTACGAACCGAGCACATGGGGTTGGGTCGCCGACCAGGTGGCTGAATACGAGGCATCCGGCGGGGAGCGGGCCAACACGCTGATGGACACCGGCATCCCCATCGTCGTCACCACCATGGTGGGCCACAAGAGCGGCAAGATCCGCAAGGTGCCGCTGATGCGTGTGGAGCACGAGGGCGAATATGCCCTGATCGCCTCCAAGGCCGGTATGCCCCACCACCCGGGATGGTACTACAACCTCGTCGGCGCCTCACACGTGACGGTGCAAGACGGCCCAGAACCGCGGAACTACACCTTGCGCGAGGTGACCGGTGACGAGCGCGACGAGTGGTACGCCCGAGGCGTCGCCGCCTATCCCGACTACGCCGACTACGCCGTGTCAGCGGCCGAGCACGACCGCGTGATCCCCGTCTTCGTCGCCACCCCCGCTACAACCTGAGTCTGACCCCCGCTACAACTCGGCGGTCAGATGCCGCCGGCTGAAAGCACGTTGGCGATCCGGTTGATGGTTTGCACGAGTCCGACGTGTTCGGCCTCGAATCGGCCGATCGCGTCCTCGATGTGCTCGACGATGTTCGGATCGTCGTCTTCGTCCTCGTCGGCCTCGACCTCGATGCGGCGAACGAGCTCGTCGAGCTGAGTCCGGTCATCGCCGGCCAAGCTGTCGGCGTTGGCGATCGCTGATCGAAGCTCGTCCAGCAGCTCTGACATTTCCTTGTCGCTCACGTGCACTCCTCGTCGGCCTGGGTCGGCCGTTGCGTCCTGCCCCCGTTCTACTAGGAGTGGGAGAGTGGTCGCGTGTCCGAGCTACGACTGAACCAGACGATCGATCTGCTCCAGCAGCTGATCCGCAACGAATGCGTGAACGACGGTACGGCTGCGTCGGGGCACGAGGTGCGCAACGCCGACGTGCTGCAGCAATGGCTCGAGGGGTCCGGGCTCGACTTCCAACGCTACGAGCCCACGCCGGGCCGGGTATCGCTCGTGTCGCGCATCGAGGGGTCGGACCCGAACGCGCCGAGTCTGTGCCTCATGGGCCACACCGATGTGGTGCCTGTGAACCGCGACGGGTGGTCGAGAGATCCCTTCGGCGGCGAGCGCGTGATGTCGGCCGAGGGCGTCGATGAGATCTGGGGTCGCGGTGCGGTCGACATGTTGAACCTCACGGCCTCGATGGCGGTGGCATTTCGCGAGCTCGCTCGCAGCGACTTCCGACCCAAGGGCGACCTCATCTTCTTTGCGGTTGCCGACGAGGAGTCGGGCAGCGCGCACGGTGCCCGTTGGATGGCCGACAACGAGCGAGACGCCATCTATGCCGACTACGTCATCACCGAGAACGGCGGCCTGCACTCCGGACCTCCCGAGGCACCGAGGATCGGTATCAATGTGGCCGAGAAGGGCGTCG
>CALKOE010000476.1 GCA_938091985.1 uncultured Acidimicrobiales bacterium
CGTTCGGGATCGACGCAGTCGCGGCCCGCGAGATGATCTCGCGGGTCGATCGCAACCTGATCGACTTGGCGGCGCGTGGGATGGGTCAGGACGAGGCCGTCTCTGCGCTCGCGATCGTGGAGAACTTCGGCTTGGATCTCAGCGTCGCTCTCGATCATGCAGACGAGTTGAACATCACGCCTCTCCAGTCACTCGGCCAGATGCTCACGGCTCGGGGGCTGGGTGTGTCACTGCCTGAGTACGGCGCCCTCAGGGGACTGGAGGCGAACTTTGCGGCGTTGGCGAGCGCGGGTGATGGCAACAACGAGCGGGTCTCGGCTGCTGATCTGCGCCACGTCGTCGATCACCCGTGGAAGTTCACGCCCAGTCAGGTGTTGGCGGCCCGAGCGCTGCTCGATCAGCCGATGCTGCGCAACCGGCTCGACACGGCCGACAGCAACACTGATCTCTTCGCCGGAGTGTCATTCGGATCCACCCAGCCCGGCGACGGTCTGATCTCGGAGGTCGACCTCCGCGCGTTCATGCTCAAGGCTCAGCTCCACCAGATACTGAGCGACTATGCCGACCAGATCGACGTGGCCAACGACCCGTCCGGGGTGGTCGACGGGTTCCGTTCCCAGAGCGACTTCAGGGCCTTCATCGCCGACAACCCCGAGCTCCCTGCATCGGTGCTGGCCGCAGCGGAAGTGGCGCTCGACTCGGGCTGGTTTGATGAGGGCTGGTGGCAGCGGCACAAGGACGAGATCGCGATGGGTGTCGCGTTGCTCGCGGCGGGGTTGGTCGTGGTCGCCAGCGGCGGCGCGGCATCGCTGCTGCTCGTGGTGGGGGCCGGCGCACTGGCGGCCGGGACGACGACGATCGCGGTGAACCTCGCCACCGGTGAGCCGCTGCTCGACGATGCCTTCAAGAACGCGGTGAAGGGTGGGTTCATCGGCGTGGGTGTTCACGGTGTCAGTGTCGGCATGGCTGGCTACGCGACCGCGTCGACGAGCCTTGGCAGAGTCGCGGCCTTCGCCGGTGTCACCTCAGGCGCGGCCGACGTGGTGGCCGCCGGTGGCGTCGACCTCCTCCTCGAAGAGGAATACGAAGACCTCATTCACGAAGTCGCCGAAGACGTCGGTGAACTCGCCACCGCCGTCGACGTCAGCCACAGCGTGGGCGAATGGTCGGCCGAGCGGCTCGCGCGGTTCAACACGGTCGAAGAGCAGGTCGCCGCAATCTCGGATCGAATCAGTGAGCAACGTCAGCTCCGCCACATCGCCGGCTCTTCGTCGTATGAGAGCGGCGGCTACTTCGATGACCTGGCCGACGCACAACGGGTGCTCGACGCGATCCACGATGGCACCGCCGAGGTTCTGGCGATCACCCGCAGCAACGAACTCCTCGTTCGCTACGGCGACGTCACCGGCATCCACCTGCCTGCGTCGCTGCCCGTCGGTGTACCCAGCGACCTCTTCCTGATCGAGGGCACCGCCCTGCCGCGGGTGGTGCCGACCGGCCCCGGTTGATCGAACTGATGCGTTCCCCACACGAGGCCGCGGAAGCGGTGGTGGCCTAGTTCGACCAGGCGATCGCGGGGTCGTCGACCTCGATCACGTCGGCATCGTCGGTGAACGCGATGAACCGATCGAACGATCGGAGGAACCAGCGGTCGTGGGTGACGCAGACGACGGTGCCTTCGAAGATGTCGAGGCCGGCTTCGAGCGCCTCGGCCGAGGCGACGTCGAGGTTGTCGGTGGGTTCGTCGAGAAGGAGAAGGTTGGCCCCGTCGATCTCGAGCAGCAGGATCTGGAATCGGGCCTGCTGCCCGCCCGACAGGGTCTCCCACGTCTGTTCGGCCGCGAGGTTGAGCTCGTAGCGCCGGAGGCGGCTCATGGCTGGTCCCCGGTTGAGATCTCGGGCAGCCAGGATGTCGATCAGCTGCTTTCCCTGGAGCTCGGGATGGTCGTGCGTCTGGTTGAAGAGGCCGGGCACGACCCGAGCGCCGTGTTTCCACTCGCCGGTGTGGGCGACGTCGGCGCCGTCCAAGAGGCGCAAGAAGTGAGACTTGCCGGTGCCGTTGCGTCCGACCACGGCGACTCGTTCGCCGAACCAGATCTCGAGGTCGAACGGGAATGTGAGATCGGAGAGCTCGAGCTGTTCACAAATCACGACGCGCTTGCCGGTGCGGCCACCGGCCAGGCGCATCTCGATGTTCTGCTCGCGAGCGAGTTCTCTCGGCGCGCCCTTCTCGTCGAAGTGGCGGAGTCGAGTCTCAGCAGCGCGGGCACGGCTCGCGTTGGCGTCGCTCATCGCGGCCCGTCGCTTCTGCTCTTTCATGTGGTTGACGAGCCGTTTGCGCTCCTCGGCCCATCGCTTCTGTTCGTCGCTGATCAGCGCGAGACGGTGCTCTCGAGCCTCTCGCCAGCTGGTGAACGACTCGCCATGAGTCCACGCCCCGTTGGCCTCGATCGTGACGACCTTCTGCGATGACTCAGCGAGGAGTTCGCGATCGTGGCTGACGTAGAGCACCGACTTCGGAGTGTTGCGGATCCGTTCGGCCAACCATTCCTTGCCAGGAACATCGAGAAAGTTGTCGGGCTCGTCGAGGAGGAGGACGTCGTGGTCAGACCGCAGTAGCAGCTCCAGCGCGATGCGCTTCTGCTCGCCACCCGAGAACGTGGCCATCGATCGATCGCTCGCCTCAGCCCAGCTCGCACCGGTCACTCGATGAAGACACTCTTCCCAGCGCACCTCGGCGTCGTAACCGCCGACGCCGCCCCAGAGGTCGAGCGCCTTCGCATACTTCATGCCGTCGTCGGAGCCGTCGGCCATCTGTTTCTCGGCTCGTTCCAGACGCTGCGCTGCGTCCTGGAGCTCGGCATCGGACAATGACAGACAAAGATCTCGCACTGTCGTTGATGCGCCGAGCGAACCGACCAGCTGGGTCATCACGCCGAGCGTCCCCTGAACCGAGATCGTGCCGGTGGTCGGGGTTTCAGACCCTGCGATGAGGCGCATCACCGTGCTCTTGCCGGCTCCGTTGGCGCCGACCAGAGCGACATGCTCGCCGTCGCCCACCCGAAACGACACGTCGTCGAGCAGCGTCTGCCCACCGGGAAGTGAGAATCCGAGATGGCTGACCTGGATGGATCCCACGGGCGCCGACGCTACTGCCCGATCGCCGGAGTCACCCGGAAGTTTCCGTCAGATCGAAGGCGCTCTCTGCCATGACCCGTCCGGCGACTTGGAGCTCCACTCGGTGTCTGCCGGCGTTGTAGCGACGGGTCGAGGCGGTGGCGATCTTGCGAGTCTTGGCGAGTTCTGTGGTGGCCCCCGGGGCGAGCTCGACGGTTGTCCACTTGAAGACCTTGGGTGTTGAGGCCCCGGATGCACCGATGTGGTGGACGATGAAGTCGATCACGAGACGCT
This sequence comes from uncultured Acidimicrobiales bacterium, assembly GCA_938091985.1. Lineage (GTDB taxonomy): Bacteria > Actinomycetota > Acidimicrobiia > Acidimicrobiales > Aldehydirespiratoraceae > JAJRXC01. The sequence goes on from CALKOE010000476.1 coordinate 3,412, forward strand.
GTGGCTCCGACGCAGTGGATCGAATCGTGGCCGCGAGCCGAATCGACTCGCCAAGACCGATCGTCGGCGGTGTGACGGCGAATGACTCGACGTCGACTGCCGGATCTGTGGTGAACCCCAACAACGCCATCGCCCCGGAGTCGCCCTTCTTGACCAGGCTGCGCAATGCGTGGCGGATCATCGAAAGCTCGGTGTCGGCTTCGCCACTCCAGCGCCGGCAGATCTCGACGACGCGGTCGGGGTGCCGCCGTGCGACGTCGTTGAGGTGGTTGGCCACGGATCGACGGACGGTCTCGCTCGGGTCGTGACGCAGCTCTTCCAAGAGCGAGATCCCGAGCTCGGGGTCGTCGAGGAGAGCTTGGACGTTGGGCCCCCACGGGAGGTGCGGCCGCGTGCCCTCCGACGGCAGCCGTCGCACGTGCTCATCGTCGGACCGCACCCATTCGCGCAACGAGGTCATCGTGAGATCGAGATGAGTATCGAGGAATGGTCGAATCGCGAACTCGCACGAGAACTGGCGAGTGAGTCGCTCCATGGCCGCCAGCGATGCGGTCGGGTCGACGAGACCATGGCGTTCGACGAACGAACACAACGGCCATGCGGAGAAGCCGTCGACTCCCTCTGTCTCGCTCACCGCGACGACGGCGGTGAGCGCGGTGGCGTAGTCGTCGGGGAGTGCAGTTCGGAGCTCGTCGGCGACGAGGTTGATCCGGTCCTTGAGCTCGAGCGGAGCGAGGCTGTCGATCACCCGCGCCGTGAAGGTCGCGGCGTCGAAGCCAGCATCCGTCTCGGCAAAGCGACCGGCGAGCGACTCCACGAGGGCGCGATCGAAATGGTCCTTGAGCGGTTCAGCCACGGGCCGCACCGTAGCGGTCGCCGAACGTAGCGCTAGGTGGGACGACCGGGGACGTTGTCCCTGGGTTGATGGGTTGGGGTGATCCACCGTTGGGTTGAGCCCTCCGAGTGAGGCTGTGGGTCTACGGCAACTCACATCTCAACCGGAGGGCTCAATGAGTCACGCTAGAACGCAGCACCCCAACGCGGTGCTGACCCCGAACGGACGGCGCCGAATGGTCGCCTGTGTCATCGAGAATGGTTGGACAATCG
>CALKOE010000477.1 GCA_938091985.1 uncultured Acidimicrobiales bacterium
GCAGATATCGACGAAGACGGCACCCCCGAGGTGATCATCGGAGTCGGGTCGACGTGGGCGGCCAACCAGAACGGCGGCATCATCGCGTTCGACGGCAAGACCGGTGCGAAGGAGTGGGGCAGCGCGGTCGGTCGAGATACCGGCAACGTGTGGGCCAACTCCGGTTCCCTCGACGGCTGGTGTGAGGGCGTGTTCTCCACGCCGGCCATCGGCGACGTCGACGGCGACGGCCACCTCGACGTGGTCTTCGCGAGCTTCGACTTCTACATCTGGGCGGTCGACCGCTTCGGTCAGCCGCTGAGCGGATTCCCCTTCAACAACGATGACTCGGTCTGGTCCTCCGCTGCACTGTTCGATGTCGACGGCGATGACGACATGGAGATCTTCATCGGTGGCGACAGCACGCCGGGTGGCTACTACGACCATCTCGGCGGCGTCTTTCGGGCTCTCGATTGGACGCCCGGTGGTGTCGTGAATCTCTGGAACGCCGAGGCCAACGAGGTCTTCCATTCGTCGCCGGCTATCGGCGACATCAACAACGATGGCGTCCCCGAAGCCGTGATCGCCACGGGCAACAACTGGCACACCGAGTGCGGCAACGGCCATCCCCAATGCGGTCCGGGGGACGGCAGCGATCACTCCAAGGTCTTTGCGTTCCATCTTCACGACGGCTCCCTGGTCCCCGGATTCCCTGTGAGTACCGGTGGAACCGTGATTGGTTCACCGGCGCTCGGCGACCTTGACGGCGACGGCGGCCTCGAAGTCGTGATCGGGTCCGAGGACAACTACGTCTACGCATGGAATGGCGATGGCTCGATCGACTGGAAGGTTCGGCCCAGTTTCGATCATCTCGGCACCGGCAGAATGCAGGGTTCACCCGTCATCGCGGACCTGGACGGCGACGGCGGACAAGATGTCGCCATCGGTGGCGACAAGGGTCTGGCCGTGCTCGACGGCATGAACGGTGCCTCACTCGAAGCCGGCGTCCCGTGGCAAGACGCGTTGAGTCGCTGGTCGCACGAGTCGGCGCCGGCGGTGGGGATGATCAACGGATCTCGACACATCGTCTTCACTTCCTTCGACACCCCTGGCGTCAAGACCCGGCTCGCCGCCTACAAGCTCCCGAGTTCCTCAGCGGAGGACGCCTGGCCGATGCTGCGCCGCGACGCGATGCGCCAGGGAAGTGCCGACACCGTCGCCTGTGGGTTCAGCGTGAGCGGCACGTTCTGCGACGTCGCCGAGTCGGCTTTCTACGCCGACGCGGTGGCCTGGATGGTCGATGAGGGCATCACCAACGGCATCTCCGATCTCCGCTACGGACCCAATGTGACGCTGTCGAGGGCACAGATGGTGACGTTCCTCTGGCGCAATGCCGGCTCGCCGACCGGCAATCCGAGTCACGGATTCGGCGATGTCCCATCGGGCGCGTACTACGGCGAGGCTGTCGCCTGGGCGAAGGCCGAAGGCATCACCACGGGTACGTCACCGACGACGTTCGCTCCGAGTCAGGACGTCAGCCGCGGGCAGCTCGTGACGCTGCTGTGGCGCATGGCAGGCGAGCCCACGGCTCCCGACGCCGGGTTCGTCGACGTCGAACCCGGTCGCTATTTCTCCACCGCCGTGGCGTGGGCGAAGCAGAACGGCATCACCACCGGTACATCGGCCTTCACCTTCTCGCCGCACGAGCCTGTCACTCGTGGGCAGGCCGCAGCCTTCCTGCACCGATACGTCCTCTGAGCACCCTCTAGCCTGGCGCAATGACAGACACGGAGGCACCGCTCCAGCTGGCCGGTGGCGGGGTCGAGCGCATTGTCGGGAGCACCGATGACCGCGGCATTCTGGCGGCGCTGCGCGAATCAGGCGGCGCGTGGGAGCCGCACCTCCAGCGTTTCATGTTCGACCACGTGGCCAGCGATGCCGTCTGCATGGACGTGGGGGCCAACATCGGGGTCCACACCGTGCAGCTCGGACGCCTCGCCCATGCCGGCACCGTGCTCGCGTTCGAGCCGGGTAGCGAGAACCTGTCGTACCTCCGTCGCAACATCGGCCCGGTTCCTTCCGTCGACGTACGTGCCCACGGGCTGTACTCGCATGCCGGCGAACTCAACTTCGTTGCGAGTCGACACCACCCCGGCGGTTCCTACATCGCGGGAGCCGATGGCTCGGGCGGCGATGCGGCTGTCGGGGAGGGAGAGGTGGTCGGCAGCGTCACCGTCGACACGCTCGACGCAGTGGCGGAGCGGGAGGGACTCACGCGTCTCGACTTCGTGAAGGTCGATATCGAAGGAAGCGAAGTTCACTTTCTGGAGGGAGGCGAAGCCACGCTGCGCACCCATCAACCGGTGATCGTCCTCGAGTGCAACCCGATCCCGCTTCGCCGCTTTCAGGGTCTTCGGCCCGTCCGGCTGTTCGACGCGCTCCGGGCGATGTATCCCGCCGTCGGCCATGTGAACGATGCCGGGATCCCTGCGCGGATCCGGAGCCGTGGAGCGCTCGAGCACCTGTTGGCCAGGCACG
>CALKOE010000478.1 GCA_938091985.1 uncultured Acidimicrobiales bacterium
GCGTCGGCTTCAACGAGGCTGCGTCAGAAGATCTTCTGCAGCGGCTCGAAGCACGTCGCGACCCGGTGAAGCTCAACGCCCACTGCTTCTGGATGATGTGGCAATACATGGCGGTCGGTCGCTTCGGCGACTCGGTTGCCACCTGTGACCGCGGGATCGAGCTTGCGGATCTCATCGGGTCGGCGCCCGTGCAATACGGCTCGATCAAGGCCATCTCGCTTGCGGAAATGGGTCGGTTCGATGAAGTCCGCTCGGCGATCGAACAAGAAGTCACCGACGACGATCATCCGTTTGGGCAGTCGATGGCGTCGCTCGCTCGCTCGGTCTATCTCGTTCGTCTGGGCGCCTGGGCGCCTGCCGCCGAGTCCTTGAGCGACACGCTGGAGCGGGCCGAGGAACTCTCTCGCGTCTGGATGAAGTATTGGGCTGGCTCGCTGCTCGCCGTGGTTGCCGCCAATCTTCGCAACAGCGGTTTGGACCACGCACCCACGGGGCCGGTGCCGCTCCCGGCCGCCCTGCCAGTGTTCGGCGAATGGCTGGTCGGCTTGGTCGGCGCCGAGATCGCGCTGGTCGAACACCGCACCGCGGACGCGATCGCCCTCGCAGAATCGACGCTGGACTCGTCGGGATCGACGGCCTCTCGCGACGCCATGACCGCGCTCGAACTGATTGCTCGTGCCCATCTGGAAGCCGGCGACCTCGAGGCCGCGGCCGCGGCGGCCGACCGGACGTTGGCAATGGCCGAACCCGTCGGCTTCGGCACCCTCGTGTGGCGGGCGCGCATGGTGAAAGCACTCGCCCGGGGAGAGTCGCCGGCTGAGGCCGAGGCGGAGTTCCGCACCCTCGCAGACCGGATCTCCGAGCCCGAGCTGCGCTGGTGGTTCGAGCGTCAACCGCTCGCCCCGAACTGACGCCCGACTCAGGTCAGGCGTTGACGCCCATGAGGCGAGCGAGGTTGCCGCCCATCACCTTGGCCGTGTCGTCTTGGCTGAGCCCCTCGAGGTCGTCGACGAAGGAGATCGGGTCGGACATTCCCTCTGGATGGGGGTAATCGGAGCCGAACAGCACGTTGTCTGCACCGATGAGGTCGATGAGCCCCAGCGGGTCGTCCTCGTGGAAGGGATGGACGTAGACGCAGCGCTTGAAGGTCTCGAACGGATCCTCGGCCCAGCCGTGGGGGTTGAATTCGTAGGCCTCCGCCATGCGAGCAACCAGCGGGCGCACCCAGTTGGAACCGTTCTCGACCGGCGCGATTCGCAGGCCGGGGAAACGGGTACACAGGCCATGGCCGATCGCGGAAGCGATGGTGTCGGTGATCGCTCGACCGTGGGAACCGGAGAGCGCTTCGAAGCCGCTGCTGTCGGTGAACGGCGTGAACTCGTCGCGGATGCCTTCCCACTCGTTCGAGTAGCGGGTGTAGCCGCTGTCGCTGGCGTGCATGCCGGTGACGATGCCCGCCTCTTCGACGCGCTTCCAGAAGGGATCGAACTCGGGAAGGGCGAACGACCGCGGGCCCTCCAGGCCGAAGACCGGGGCCGGGCGTACGAGAATGATGCGGGCGCCGCGCTCGAGTACCCACTCGAGCTCCTCGATCGCTTGGTCGACGATGCCCAGGTGGATCACCGGTGTGGCGAAGATCCGGTCGTCGAAGTTGAACGACCAGGTCTCGTGCATCCACTGGTTGAGCGCGTGGATGACCACGTGGACGGTCTTGGGGTCGTTGCGGAGTCGCTCTTCGAGCAGGCTGGCCAGCGTCGGCCACATCAGGGCGCGGTCGATGCCGAGCTCGTCCATCAACTCGATGCGGGGGCCGGGCTCGAAATACGCCGCCGGCGATTCGATCGCCTTGCCGAGCATCTCGCGTCGTGACTTGCCTTCGGGGTTGCCGTTCTTGAAGAACTCTTCCTGCGCTCCCGGCGCTGCGACTTTGCGGAAGGTGGGGTTCGGGATGTACTCGCTGATCTGGCCCTTGAGCGCGATCTTGGTGCGCCCGTTGACCTCGACGTAGCGGACCACACCCTCGTATCCCGGCGGCAGGAACTTCGTGAAGGCCTCGGGTGGTTCGTACATGTGGTTGTCGGCGTCGAACACCGGGAAGTCGAGTTCGCGTGATGGCATCGTGGTTCCCCTTCCTCGGCCCGAAGGCAAAGGTGACATGACTGTTAGAAATACGCTACCGGGAAGTTCGCCCTGGAGCGAGACGGGCGCCGAATACGTTGCTGGCGACTCGTGATGTCGGTCAGTCGCTGATGCGTGTTTCGATCGCGTCGACCAGACCATCGAGGTCGTCGACCGTCACGGTGAGCGCCGAATGATCCTTGAAACCGATCACTCGGCGAACACGCTCGTCGAAGTGAACGCAGACCCCGCCGTGGGTGGAGCTGCCGAAGGTGAGTCCGTCGTCGGCCATCGACAGACGCATGCCGACCGCCTTCCACCACTGATAATCATGCGTTGCATGGGCGGCGGTGACATTGGTCAGCGGTGTTTCCAGCCGGGAGCGACCAAACGTTGCGATGAACGAGTCGTCGGTCAGGGTCACGCCATCCACGCCGTCCTTGGCCCCGAGGGGCCGCCAGACGAACTTGTAGCGAACATCGAATCGGTAGGGGAAGAACACGAGGTCGCTATCCGCGGATCGCGTCGATGGTGGAGGTCATGGACTCACGCTACGGCGAGACACGCCGTCGCAGTTGTGGCACTCAGGCGTCGTTGATGCAGCGGTCAGTCGCCGGCAGCGCAGCTTGGCGCTCGGCGCTGATTGCATTGCCGCAGACCGAACACGTGCCGTAGGTCCCGTCGTCGAGGCGGCCGAGCGCGCGCTCCACGAGCATCACCTGCGTCTGCAGGGTGAGGGCCAGAACTTGGTTCTCGCCCTGCTCGCCGGCGACTTGGCCGCGGTCGGCGAAGTCGTCGTCGAAATCGAGGTTGATCTCGCCGCCGACGGTGAGTTCGTCTATCTGGACGAGAAGCTGGCCTCGTTCGGCTTCGAGCGACGTGCGGATGTCGGCATGGTTCTCGGACATGGCCGCAACGTAACCCGCAGGCCTGAATCTGACCCGTGACCTTCGACCCTGTCTCGGCAGATCTACCCGAGGTGGCCTGTGGACGAGCGTGCCGGGGTCTCGGCGTCGGCGACGATTCCGTCGAGGAGGCCCGGAAAGACGAAGTGGTGAAACGGCGCGACTGCGTACCAATAGGCGCGACCCCAGAGTCCCCGAGGCACGAAGATCGCCGTCTGGGTGAGCTTGCAACGGGGCCCGACTTCGGAGTCCGGTGCCGGCTCGATCCTCCACTCGAGTGAGGCGACGCCCGGCAGACGCATCTCGGCGCGCAGACGCAGGAGCTCGCCGGGCTCGATGGCCTCGACCCGCCAGAAATCGACAGGGTCGCCGACGTGGAGTTCCTCTGGGTCACGCCGGCCACGCCTCATTCCCGGCCCGCCGATGATCTTGTCGGCCAACCCACGGATCGACCACAACCAGTCGCTTGTGTACCAGCCGCGTTCGCCGCCGATCCGAGCGACGGCGCGATGGGTGGCTTCCGGGCTGGCGTGCACGAAGCAGTGGCGCTCGTCCTGGAGAACAGCTCCCCCCGACCAGTCGGGGTCGGTGGGCAGCGGCCCAGCAAGGGCAACCGATTCCGCCCCCGTCCAACGCGTCGACACGCTGTGATCACGTGTGCGGTCGAGCGCTCGGCGCACGGCCGTGGCGTAGGTCGAGCGTTCGCCCGGACAGAGGTCGACGATGGCGGGATCGTGAACGATGACCTCGTTCACGAGACTGTCGACCAGGGGGCGGGCGAGCGACCTCGGCAGCGGCGTGACCAAGCCGACCCAATGCGATGAGAGTCTCGGCGTGAGCAGCGGGACGGGAATGATGACCCGTTTCCGGAGGCCGGCCTCAGCTGCGTACGTCGCCATCATCTCGCGATAGCTGAGGACTTCGGGACCGCCGATTTCGAGCACCCGACCGGCGGTCTCCTCGACATCGAGGACCTCGACCAGATAGCGGATGACGTCGCGAACGGCGATGGGCTGACAACGCGTGTCGACCCATTTCGGCGTCACCATCATCGGCAATACCTCCACGAGGTAGCGAAGCATCTCGAAGCTGGCGCTACCGGCGCCGATGATCACTGCGGCACGGAGCTCCGTGACCGGCACCGGCCCGTCGGCGAGCACGCGGCCGACCTCGTGCCGGCTTTCGAGGTGCGT
>CALKOE010000479.1 GCA_938091985.1 uncultured Acidimicrobiales bacterium
CGACCTCGGTCTGACCGGGCTCGAGCAGCACTTCGATCACGCTGCCGGCCGGGATGGTCTCGCTCTCCTGGCGGGAGATCTCGCCAAGCGTCAACCCGACCGCCTCGAGCCGGGCCTCGGCGTCTGCCTGGGTCTGCCCGATCAGGTTGGGGACGAGCACGAGCTCCTCTCCCGCGGACACCACCACGAGGAGAATTTCACCCTCCTCGAGCTCGACACCGGCCTCAGGATCGATCTCGAGCACCTCGCCCTCGACAGTCCCATCGCGCCGAACCTGGCTGAGGTCGAGGACCCAGCCATTGTCACGAGCCGCAGCAACGGCGTCATCGGCCGTTGCCCCCACGAGTTCGGGGACTGCGTGTGTCACCGGCTGGCTGTTCTGGAAGGCGACCACTCCACCGCCGACTGCGGCGATCAGCGCGAGCACCGCGAGCACGAGCCACGGCCAACGGCGGCCGGGCTCATCATCTTCAGCGGGCGAAGCGGCGGTCGCCCTCGACGCCTTCGATGCCTTGGAACCGGGAAGATCGGGAACAAGTTGGGTCCGGTCGCCGGTGCCCTCGTCGACCACGGGGCCGACGAGCGGCAACATGCCCGGGCGTGGGAGGTCTTCGGCCGCAGCCATGAAGCCTCGAACGAACTCACCGGCGGTCGGGCGATCCTCTGGGTCGAGGGCGCCTGCCTTGCGCAGGGTTGCCCCGAGAGGACCGAGGTCGGGGTGAGGCTCGAACGGGGTGTCGGCCCGAGCCATCAGCGTGCCGATCATCGTGTCCGCGGCGAACGGCAGCTCACCGCTCACGGCCTCGTTCACGAGCAATGCGAGCGCATACACATCGGCCGGTGGTCCGACCCTCTCGCCCCGGGCTTGCTCAGGCGCCGCATAGCGGGCGGTGCCGACCATCGATCCGTCGGGCTCGGTCCAGCCCGCCTCAGCCAACGCTCGAGCGAGACCGAAGTCTGCGATGCGCAACCGTCCACCCTCGCCGAAGAGGAGGTTGGCGGGCTTGATGTCGCGATGCACCAGGCCTTCGGCGTGGGCGTATTCGAGTCCTCGGGCCGTTTCGAGGCCGATCAGGAGTCCCTGCGAAACCGTGAGCTTGTGGCCCGCATCGAGCATCGACTGGAGGCTGCCGCCACCGAGGTATTCGCTGACGAGATACGGGACGTCGTCGTGGCCCCAGTCGTAGACGCCGAGAATGTGTGGGTGGTTGAGCGACGCAGCCGACTGGGCCTCGGCCCGGAAGCGGCGAAGGAAGCTGTCGTCGGCGGCGAGCGCTTCATGGAGAACCTTGACCGCGACCCGCCGACGCAGGGTGATGTCGTCGGCCAGAAACACGCGAGCCGACGCACCAACGCCGATCGGCGCGACCACGCGGTAACGCCCACCGAGCACACGCCCGATCTCGGCAACGGTTTCGAAAGAGGCCATCGGCCACAACGTACAAGCATGCCGACCACCGACGGTGGCTCCCCGGCCCGTGATATGTCTCCGCCATCTGGCAGGATCACCACATGGGTCGCAAGCAATACCTGATCTTCGCCGCACTTCTGATCGCCGGCATCGGCATGTTCGTCGGCGCGGGACTGATCGGACGGTCGAATCCCCCCGACGCGGCTCTCCGAATTCCGGGCGTCGAGGCCCTCACGCCCGAACGCGGCGACGAGGTGTTGCAGCAGCAGCAGGTCAGCATCGACCTCGAACCCGGGTTCGTCGTTCGCTCGTTCACCATCTCACCCGATGCCCGCTGCCTCTCACCCGTCGAGGTCGTCGACTTCGTCCGCGTCACCGGCGGCCTGAACATCTACGTGTACCAACCTGATGAGGGCAAGCCGATCATCGCACTCGCACCGGACAACAATTGCGTGCGGGTGGTCTTCGAAGACATTCAGCGCCCGGGCGAACTCCAAGAAGTCGAGTGGGCCTTCACGGTCAACTGAGTCGATCAACGAGCGCGTTGAGTTCCGCCATTGCCGGCCCGGGATCGGCGCCGACGACAATGCCGTGCATTCCGATCGCCACTGCGGCATCGACGTTGGCCTGCATGTCGTCGAGGAACACCGCGTTGGCCGCCCCGACTCCGAGCTCAGCCAGCGTGTGGTGGTAAATCGCCGGGTTCGGCTTGCGCATCCCGACCGCGGATGAGTCGATCACGATCCGCATCACATCGATCGGCACGATCGAACGCCAGCCGCCGGTCTCCGACTCGCTGAACTCCTTGACGTTGTTGGTGATGATCCCCATCTCGATCCCCTGCCCGTGAAGCGCACGAACGGTGTCGGACACAATCGCCCGGTCATGGGGGTCGTCGCCGAACCGGCGAAAGAAGTCCATCAACGTGAGCTCGAGGCCCAGACCAGCGATGGCCGTCTCCACCTCGCCCCATGCGTCTTTGAGCGCGATCTCGCCACGCTCGAGCCGGTGCCAGGCGTGGTCTCCATCGAGGTGATACGGCCCGAAGATCGCTGTGAATATGTCGTCGGCCTCGAGGTCGTGCTCACTGGCGATGGCCGCTACTGCGTCGGCCGGCCGGCCTGAGAACACGCCGCCGACGTCCCAACACACTGCTTCGATCATGGTCGATCACCTCTCACGGCCGCACAGGTTTGCCGGGGTGGAGGCGGCGGGCCAAATCCTCGACCGCACTAACGTTGACACGGTGTCCGTCGCCGTTCCGTTTCCCGAGTCGCTCCCACCCGGCCACGCGTGGTTCGACGACGAGCCGGCGTTCGACCCCCCGGTTCACCTTGCGATCGAGACCCCGGCACAGATCGTGATGCTGGCCGACCTCGGCTATGAGGAACACGAGATCGCGACGAAGGCGACCGCTGTCGCGGCATCGTCACCATTCCGTGTTCTCAGCGACGAGGGCGCGGCCCTGATGCTCGACATCGCCCGGCGCCTCCGTCCGTTCGCCCACGCCGCCGGAGACCGCGTGGAGCGGGTGGTCCGCGGTGGGTGCTACCGCTCGAAGTGGTTCCGGGATCTCTGCACGGCGCCCGAGCTCACCGAGGCGATGACTGCGATCTATGGCGTCGACGTGGCGCCCCACGCGATGCCGCTGCATCTCGGCCATCTCAACTATGAGCCGGCGAGCCTGTCGACGCCGGTCGACAAGTGGCATCACGACACGCTGCCGCTCGACATCGTGATGATGGTGACCGATCCGGCAACCGTCGACGGCGGGCGCTTCGAATGGTTCCACGGCACCAAGCACGAGATGGCCGACCTGGCCGCGAGAGGCGCGACCCCACCGCGCGATCGCGTCGAGGTGCCGTCCTTCCCGGGGCCCGGATATGCCATTGCCCTACACGGCGACATGGTGATCCACCGCGGGGCTGCGCTCGAGGCGCCGGGCGAACGGATCACGATGGTCAACGGCTATGTCGCCATGGACCGGCTCGTCGACGAGCAATCACGCAGCCAAGACCTGATCATTGTCGACGACCACGCCATCCTCTTTCCCGAGTGGGCGAGGCACGTCGCGTGGCGGGCAGCCGGTCGACTCGAACATCTCGTCGAGGATCTCGAGTTCGGGACCAGCGCCGAGGAGGTCAGCGCCCGACTCCAGGCGGCAATCGTCGACGTGCAGAATGCGATCGACCAGATGAGCCCGGACAGCGAACCGCCACCCACGTTTCACTACGAGCAGACGCCGCCCTCGGCCTAGCTGCCAGAGACGTAACCGGCGAGATACGCAATCGCCCCTACCGCGACCAGCCCGCCGAGCATGGCGCGCCAGGACCCCCACACACCCGGGTGGGCGGCGAGAAGCCAGGTCGGCCGGATCTGCTGCCAGAGCCCGGCCAAGAACCCGCCGACGGTGAACACCGCGCCGACGCCGAGGCCTTCCGCGAGACTCAGCCCGTCGCCATCCTGGGCTTGACCGAGCACGAACAACATGGCGCCGAAACCGAACACGCAGCCGACCAGGAACCCGCGGCCAAGCCAACGGGGCCAGGTGAGTACTTCTTGGTCGGTCGACGACGTCGGCATGAGGCCATCCTCGCCCGACTTCAGCTCCAGCTGCCGTCGCTCGCCTGGCGGCCCATTTCCGCGACCAGTTTCGGTGCGGGGTCTTCCCAGCCCTCGGGCTTGAGAATCTTGCCGTCGTCTCGGCGAATGACACGCCCGTCAACGACCTTTTGCATGTTGGCGCCGTGGACGATGTCGAAGATTCGATCGAGGTTCATTCCGTGGCGAACCGCGGTGTCGCAGATGTAGTAGATCGCGTCGACCAGTGCATCGGCCTGCTCCGCAGTGTCGGTCGCCTCTCGAAGCTCCTCGAGCTCGTCGTTGACCATCTCGGCGATGAACTCGACGGCAGCCGTGTCCATCAACCTCGGGGTCGGCGGATTGTCGCCGTCGTTGCAGGCGTCGCTGAACTCTTTGACGGAGGTGGTGTAGGTCATGATTCGAGCCCTTCTGGCAACGTTCCGGTTTCGAGCAATTCGACAAAGGCACTCTCATCGATGACCGGCACGCCGGCTTCTTCGGCCTTGGTCACCTTCGATGCGCCTGGGTCGCCGCCGATCACCAGCGCCAGCGTCTTCTTGGAGACCGACCCGGGCGACTTGCCACCGCGGGCAACGATTGCCTCCTTCGCCCCGTCGCGGGTGAACCCCTGCAGCGTGCCGCTGACCACGACGGTCTGTCCCTCCAGGGTCTTCTCGAGGGAGCTCTCGATGACGGCGGCCTCCATCGTGAGGCCAGCGGACGCGAGCCGAGCGACGAGATCGCGAGCAGCCTCCTGAGCGAACCAGGCGTGGACGGCCTCGGCGATCACTGTGCCGAATCCGTCGACCGCGGCGATCTCTTCGACTGTGGCCCCCACGATTCGGTCCATCGTGGTGAACGCTGCGGCCAGAGTCTGGGCATTGACCTGACCGATCTCCGGGATCCGCAGGCCGAAGAGCAGGTTGCCGAGCGGCTTCTCCTTCGAGACCTCGATCGCCTGGCGAAGGTTGTCGACCGACTTCTGCTTGAAGCCGTCCATCGCGAGCACCGCATCGAAGTCGAGCGAGTAGAGGTCGCCCACGTCGCTGAGCAAGCCGGCGCTGACGAATCGATCGACG
>CALKOE010000480.1 GCA_938091985.1 uncultured Acidimicrobiales bacterium
GTGAAGATCATCGAGTGGCAGCCCTTGGCCGCCACCCGCTTGATCTCGGCAGCAGTCTCTTCGGGCGACCACAGCATCGGCAGCGCAGCGGGAATGAAGCGCCCTGGGTAGGTGCCGCACCACTCGTCGATGTGCCAGTCGTTGTAGGCACGGATCAGGTCGGCCGCGAACTCCTTGTTCGGGTGTGCGGCGAAGAGTCGTCCCGCGAATCCGGGGAACGACGGGAAACACATCGAGCCGAGCACGCCGCCCGCGTTCATGTCCTTGATGCGCTCGTGGATGTCGTAGCAGCCGGGCCGCATCTCCTCGAGGCACGTCGGCTCCATGCCGTACTCCTCCTTGGGACGGCCGGCGACGGCGTTGAGCCCGACGTTGGGGATCACCGCCCCGTTGAAGGTCCACACGTCGTTGCCTTCATCGGTGCGGACGAGTTTTGGCGCTTCGTCCCTCCACTTCTCGGGAAGGTGCTCGTCGAACATGTGTGGCGGTTCGCACAAGTGATCGTCGACGCTGACCAGGATCATGTCGTTCTTTTCCACGGGGTCCCCCTTGACCGGTACCGGGTATAGAAACGAATCTAACACCAACGTCACATTCGACTTCCAGGCAGCGACCACATGATCTTCGACGCAGACAACCACTACTACGAGCCCGCCGACTGTTTCACCCGCTTCATGCCGGCGGCGCAGATGGAGGAAGCGATCCGTGTGGTGGACGGCGACGAGGGGTCATCGGTCCTCATCGGCGACCGACCGTTCACATTCCTGCGCGAGCCGTTCTCGACGGTCCACACGAAGCCGGGGTCGCTGCGCGAGATGTTGCGCAACATGAAGGCCGGACTCCCGATCGAGGAGAACGATGCAATCGAATCCGTGCAGCCGGAGTATCAGGATCGCGCCGCACGGCTCGCGTTGATGGACGAGCAGGGTGTCGACGCGATGGTGCTCTTTCCGACGGTCGCCGTGTGCGTCGAGCACTTCATGAAGGAGAACCCGGCCCGTACCTACGCCAACGTCCACGCCTTCAATCGATGGCTCGACGAAGACTGGGGCTTCGGCACCGATGGCCGGATCTATGGCGTACCGCTCATGTCGCTGATCGACATCGACGCGGCGATCGCCGAGCTCGAGTTCGTGATGGACCGCGGTGCTCGTTTCATCCACCTTCGGCCGGGCCCGCAGGGCGGTCGCAACCCGGGGGACCCGATCTTCGATCCGTTCTGGGAGCGGGTCAACGAGGCCGGGCTCACGGTGACGTTTCACATCTCCGAGTCGGGCTACAACGAGTTGTTCTCGGTGGCGTGGGGTGAGGAGGCCAACCCGTCGTCGCATCAACAATCGGCGTTCCAATGGACGAGCTTCTACGGCGACCTGCCGATCATGCAGACGATCTCCGGGCTCACGTTCATGAACTTCTTCGGGCGCTTCCCCAACATCTCGGTGATGTCGGTCGAGAACGGATCGCTGTGGGTGCCCTACCTGCTCGCCGCCATGGACAAGATGAAGGGCATGGGTCGCAACGGGCCATGGCCGGGCGGATACGTGAGCGGTCGACCGAGCGAGGTCGTGAAGGAGAGGGTGTTCGTCTCGCCGTATCACGAGGAGAACATCCCGGCGCTGTGCGAGAGCATTGGTGCGAGTCAGGTGCTGTTCGGATCCGACTTCCCTCATGCCGAAGGTTTGGCCGACCCGCTCTCGTTCCGCGAGGGACTCACGGGATTGAGCGCCGACGACCAGACGCTGATCATGGGCGAGACCCTCGCGTCGTTGGCATCCGCACCAGCGTGATCGATCTCGATGCTCACGGTCTGATCGCTCCCGCTACGGCGCCGACTGGCGTCGGCGGCCCTGGCACGGTCGCCGCGCTGCTTCGTGCCGGAGTGGCCGACGCTCCCGATCGGATGGCACTCGTCGGCCGTGGCGGACGATTCACCATGGCCGAGCTCGACGCCGAGGTCGACCGGGCCGCTGCTGCGCTCGTGTCGCTTGGCGTCGGCGAGGGAGATCGCGTCGCGATGTCGTTGCCCAACGACATCGACGTCGTCATCGGCTACCTCGCCGCGATGCGTCTCGGCGCCATCTGGCTCGGCATCAACCGTCCGCTCGCTCCGCCCGAGAAGGCCTACATGTTGCGCGACGCCGAGGTGTCGGTGTTGCTCGCCGACGACGAGGTTGTCGAGAGTCTGGCGCCGCATCGAGGCGAGCTCGACGACCTTCGCCAGCTACTCACGGTTGACGAATGGCGTGCCGCGGTTTCGTCGTCGGACGGAGAGGCCCCGGTGGTCGACATCGACCCGTTGGCCCCGGCCGCGATCGCCTACACGTCCGGCACGACCGGGTTCCCGAAGGGTGCCGTGCACTCGCAGCACAACATGTTGCTTCCGGGCCGCGTGAGCGCGGTGCGAGGGAGCCACCCCGTTGACGGTGTGATGGGTGTGCCGCTCCCGCTGACGATTCTCAACCTGATCATCCTCGGTCCGTGCATGGCGTATCAGTGCGGCATGACGCTCGTCGCGATGGACCGAGTCGACGGCCTCGGCATGGGGGAGTGGATCGCCGCCGAGAAGGTCACCACGTTCTCGGCGGTGCCGGCGATGGTCCACGACCTGCTCACCAACGAGGCCGTGACCGACGACATGCTGGCATCGATCCAGGCGATCGGTGTCGGCGGCGCCGACATGCCCGATGCGTTTCGCCGTCTCTACAAGGAGCGGTTCGGCACGCGGGTCGGCACGGGCTACGGCCTCACCGAGGCACCGACTGCCGTGACGGTCGAGGACGTGTCGGAGCCGGCCGTTCCGGACTCGTGCGGGCGGGCGCTGCCCCAGTGTGCGATCCACATCCTCGACGAGACGGGCGCGACGCTGGCCGCGGGTGAGCCGGGCGAGGTGTGCGTCGGCCCAGCGCTCGACGGCGAATGGGCCGACGTGTATCGACCCATGCTCGGCTATTGGAACCGGCCCGAGGCCTCGGCCGAGGCCCTACGTGGTGGGCTCTTGCACACCGGCGACATCGGGTCGCTCGATGTCGACGGCAATCTCCGAATTCACGATCGCAAGAACGACCTGATCATCCGTGGCGGCGCCAACGTCTACCCGGCCGAGGTCGAGCGCGTACTCCACGAAGACCCTGCGGTTGCGGCTTGCGCGGTTATCGGCGTGGCCGACGAACGGCTCGGCGAACGGGTGGTTGCCTTCGTCGAGCTGATGGAGGATTCGGTGGCGTCGGAAGACGACCTGAAGTCGCTTTGTGCAGAGCAGCTGGCCCGCTACAAGGTGCCCGACCAGGTCACCTTCGTCGACACCTTCGCCCGAACCCCCATGGGCAAGATCAAAAAGACCCTCCTCCGAGAAGCTATCTAGGCCGCTACAACCGGAGTCTGACCCCCGCTACAACTCAGCCCGCATCCCGTATCCGTGGGCGAAGCCGGCTGCGGGCACGGGCGAGTTCAGCACCGAACGCTGCGTCGTGAGCTTCTCGCTGCCTGGCCCGCGTCGCTGCGGTCCGAAAGCTGTTCCCCGACCTGTATCCGTAGCGAGCGGCGAGGTCGCTCGACTGCCACTGGGTGAACTCGAGACAGAGCAGGGCGCACGCGGCTCGTTGGTCATTGCGGATGCCGCGGCCCCCGTGGGCAATCAACGCTCGCTCCTCGTCCGAGGCGAGGCCGAGCGCCCATTCGACGGCCTGCGGAGTGTCGACGCGCACGCCGGGCGGACTTGGGCTCGCCGGTTCGGTCGAAGGTCCGTCGCCGTAGACGAAGGCGGCGTAGTTCTTCGGCCCGCCGACGGCGCTGAGCAACTCGTCGACGACCAGCCACGGGTGAGCCGAACGACGACCCGAGTGCGCCCTGTGGCTGGTCCACTGGTAGTCCCAGCTAGCTCCGGAGGTGTCGATCGGGTTCCGATGGATGTAGCGGAGCGCAGCCAGCTGGTAGCGCTCCGAATCGATGGGCTTCGATCGGAAGCGACCTCTGAAGAGCGCACCATCGAGGTCGTACTTGTCGTTGAACCACC
>CALKOE010000481.1 GCA_938091985.1 uncultured Acidimicrobiales bacterium
CGAGGTCGGCGTCGTAGTCGCCCAGGGGAGGCGAGTCGTGCTCTCCGGCCTCGGTACCGGGCTCGATCCCGAGGAAGTCGGCAGCGGCGCGCAAGGTGGTGATGTCGATACTGTCGGCCGCGTCGGCTTTCTGGTGGACGAGGCGGCCGTGTTCGACTCTCACCTGTTCGTCATCGCCGAAGAACGGTGTGCCAAAGCCCCCACGCGTGAAGCGGAGGCCGAACTTGGTGTTGGCGAGCCGGCGAGCTTCGGCGACCAGGCCGTAGGCGAGCCGGTGGTAGCCGTTGCGGGCGATGGGGTAACCGGCGGGAACGGCACTGAGCGGGGCACGGTTTGCGAGCCATCGCTCAGCCGCCCACTCGGCCAGCTCCGGCCGTTCGGCCACCATGTGGTCCCACGTCCGGTCGCCCTCGCTTGTCGGGGTCACGATGACCTCACCATCACGGGTGCCAACGGTGGCGGGGTCGTCGGCAAAGAACGCGGGATCAGTGTTGGCCGGACGTCCTGGCTCGAGCGTGCGCGCAGAGATGCCGTCGCCGAGTTTCTCGTTGGCTTCGGCTGTGGGGTCGTGCGCGGTCGTCATTCGGAGAGTCTCCTCTTTGCGGGGTGGGTCGGAAAGTCCGGCACCGAACGTTTGTGTCCCCGACTGTTTCTCTATGAACACTCGCGTGGAGGTGTCGACCCGGTCCGGGAAGCGACTTCGCTCTCGCTGGGTTGCCTCATCGTGAGATTCTCCCGCCTCGCCGCATTCATCGTCGCCTTTGGTCTCCTCGCTGCTGCGTGCGGCGACGACGTGTCGTCGGTCGACGCCGCCGACACGGCCGACACCGATCGCCCTGAAGCTCCTGTGCCCGGTTCCTGCGACGCCGACGCCGCGTTCGCCGCCGGCACGGTCGCGTCCGCGTGCGACCCCCTCGATCCAGATGCCGACGACTCGGAGTTCGAGGTGGCACAGGTCTCCTCGACGGGTCGCGAGGACCTCCCGTCGGCGCTGAGCGATGCGACGCAGGACAGCTTTCCCGCGCCGCTCATCGATCTGTCCCGTGTGCTGTCGGGCGGTCCTCCGCCCGACGGCATTCCGTCGATCGACAACCCGGTGTTCCAGAACGCAGCCGCCGTCGACTGGTTGTCGCCGGCTGAAGCAGTGCTTGCTCTCGAGGTCGACGGCGAGGCCCGGGCCTACCCGATCCAGGTGCTCACCTGGCACGAGTTGGTGAACGACACAATCGCCGGCATTCCGGTGACGATCTCCTACTGCCCGCTGTGCAACTCGTCGCTTGCCTACGACCGCCGGCTGGGCGACCGCATCCTCGACTTCGGCACGTCGGGTCGGCTCTTCAACTCCTCGATGGTGATGTATGACCGCCAGACCGAGACCTTGTGGACCCACTTCGACGGTCACGCCGTCGCCGGCGTGCTCACCGGCGCCGAGCTCGACACCTTCCCGATCTCGACGGTCTCGTGGGAGGACTTTCGCACTGCGAACCCCGACGGTCTCGTGCTCACGCGCAACACCGGGTTCAATCGTGACTACGGCCGCAACCCCTACGACGGCTATGACAACGCCGAAACGCGACCGTTCCTCTTCGACGGAGAGTTCGACGAACGCCTGGAGCCCAAGGCGCGGGTCGTCGTCGTCCGAGCTGATGACGAGCCGGCGTTGGCAATCGAACTCGGAGCTCTGCTCGTGGCCGGCGTGATCGAGTTCGATGCACATGGTCGTTCGCTCGTGGCCGTCCTCGACCCCGGGACGGCGAGTCCGCTGCATCGCAGCCAGCTCGCGGCGGGCTACGACCAGGGGGCGGTCGGCGTGTTCGAGAACGAACTCGACGGCGAGCCGCTCTCGCTGTCACGAGTCGACGGTGGCTTCCTCGACGCCACGACCGGTCTCACATTCGATGTTCTGGGCAACGATGTCGACGGGAGTTCCACGCGCCTTGCGGCGGTCGAGCACCTCGACACCTTCTGGTTCGCCATCGCCGCCTTCGACTCCGGCGTCGAGATTCTCTGAACGGCCCGCGGTCGTCGGGAAGACAATGCGCCCAGTCGGGGTTGTTCAGGCATGGCGATTGCAACCACGAATCAATCGGAACTCGTGACCTGGCTTGCCGGCTGCCTCGGGCGGGGCGATCTCGCCCCGCTGTCCTGTGAGGACCTCGAGGAACTGGCCGGTCACCTCACCGAGGAGCGCTACGCCGGTGGCACAGCCATCTACGAGCGCGACGCGCTGCCCGAACGCGTCCACATTCTGCGCAGTGGCATGGTCGAGCTTGCCCGCGACTTGGGGGGCCGCAGCGCAGTTGTGCAGTTGCTTCGCCCCGGTTCGGTCTTCGGCGACGTGCCGCTGTTTCTGCGCACCGGTGAGCCGACGGAGGCCCGAGCGGTCGACGACGCCACCGTCCTCAGCATCGATTCGGTGACCCTCTTCGGCCTCCTCGGTCGTCGGCCGATGCTCGCCCGCCGCTGGCTGGTGTCGGTGGCGGGGCGCATGGCCGAGATGCAGGACCGCGTGAGCGACCTGCTGGCCGGTGGGCTCGACCGCCAAGTTGCGTCGTGGCTGCTGCGGGAGGGGAGTGGTGACGGTGTGGCGGTCAGCCAACTGACGCTTGCCCGTCTGCTTGGTGCGCGGCGAACCAGCGTCAACCAGGCGTTACGCCGGCTCGAGGCGGATGGCTACATCTCCACGGGCTATCGACGCATCGCAGTGGTCGACGCTGAGGGACTCGCCGACATGTTGTCTCGGCGCTGAAGACTCAGGGGGCTGCGGTGTAGCGGCCCTGGGTGATGTCGCGGCCACGGGTCTCGAGTTCCCAGACGCTGCCCTTCTCGCAGCCTCGCGGTCCGAGCACCGACATTCCTTCGCGCAGCAGCCGGTTGAGCACCTCGGGGATGAGGTCGCCGTGGCTGCACATGACGAGGTCGTCCTCGGCGAACGCCTCGGCTCGAATGAGCTCGAGCAAGTCGTTGGGGCGAGCGCCCTCGGTCAGCTCGGGTCGGATCTCCACCGAGAGTCCCCGCGAGGTCGCCATCCCCGTCACCGTCTGTACGCAGCGCGTCGCTTGTGACGACCACACGCCACGAACGGTCTTGTCGGCGAAGTGAGCGGTGACGGACTCGGCTTGTGTGGCGCCCCGCTCATCGAGCGGACGTTCGAGGTCGTCAAGGTCCCAACGGCTGCGGTCGAGCGCAGAGGCGTGGCGGACGAGATACAGAGTCACCGGAGCCGGAGTGTAGAGCGGCTGTGTGGAGGCCGACACCCTCGGGCAGACTCAATGCCCATGGGGTTCTTCGATCGCAACCGCAAGGCGCTGGAACAGGCCGGTATCGACCCGGCCCGGCTCCCGCCTGGCCAGTACCACACCGACCGTTTCCCGGTTCTCCACGTCGGGTCGCCGACCATGTATGCCGACGATCTTTCGGATTGGGATCTGCGTGTGTTCGGGATGGTCGAGCAGGAGCTGACGCTGAGCTTCGACGAACTCACCGCGCTTCCCGCCGTCGAGGTGACAACCGACATCCATTGCGTCACCAAGTGGTCGAAGTTCGACACCGGATGGACCGGCGTGCGAATGCGCGACCTCTACAAGATGGCCGGAGCGTCGTCGTCGGCGACCCACGTGATCATGCACGGCGAACACGGCTACACGGCCAACCTCCCGATCGACCACACGATCGGTGACGACGCCCTCGTCACGTGGGCCTACGACGGGGCACCGCTGGAGGTCGACCACGGCTACCCGGTGCGCACACTGGTCCCTCACCTGTATCTCTGGAAGTCGGTGAAGTGGCTCCGCGGCATCGAGCTGGCCGACCAGGATCGCCCGGGCTTCTGGGAGCAGAACGGCTACCACAACCTCGGCGAACCCTTCGCCGAACAACGCTTCTGGGGCGACTAACCCTTCGCCAATCTTGAGGGTTCTCGGCACAAATGGGTCGTTCGGCCCATGCGGCGGGTGCTGGTCGAACGTTAGGAATGTGGTCGTTGGAGGAGGAGTGTGATGGGTCTGGAACCCGATACTTCAGAGCGACACGCAGTGATCATTGCGA
>CALKOE010000482.1 GCA_938091985.1 uncultured Acidimicrobiales bacterium
CCGGCCTTCGGCACGGGCAGCGGGTCAACCGGGCTCCTCGTCGCCGCGCTCGACGAACGCCGCATCGCAACCGGCCTGACCGACCGGGACGAGCTTCTCGTCGAGCTCGGCCACACTCTTGCGGGCGTCGTCAACCCCGACGGGAGCGTGAGCGCCGACATCCACGTCACCGACGGACCAACCGACACCCGATCACCATTCTTCACCGGCGAAGTCATGTGGGCGCTGGCCCGGCTCCACCTCAGCTTTCCCGACGAGGGGTTTGACGCCCCGGCGTTGTCCGTGCGCCGCTATTTGATCGAGGACCGAGACGAGGTCGAGGAACCGTGGCCCCCGGTGTCTGACCACTGGGGCGCCTACGCATTCGAGACCATGGATCGCTGGCCCTCACCGCCCGAGATCACCCAGGCGGAGGAGGACTGGCGCTCACGTCAGCTCGGCCTCTTCAGCCTGCAGGTTCGCTACGAGTCGCAACGTCGCGGCGGCATCACCCGACTCACGCGTGGCGACATCGCGCTCGCGGCGGGCGTTGGCACGCTCGGCGAGGGCCTGGGGAATCACATGCTCCAACTCGAGCGCAACGGCCAGCGCGTGTCCGACCAGGGCGCACTCCGCGAACGAGCCGATTGCGCAGCCCACCTTCTCGTGACCCGCCAGGTCACGCCGACCGATGCTGCTCCCGACGCCGACCCTCCCCGCACCAGCGGGGCCTGGTTCCGAGCCCGCATCACCCAAATGGACGACCAGCAGCACGCGCTCAGCGCGCTCCTCTTGCTGCGCGACACACGACGGGGAGAAATCCCGTGACCATGACCCTTCTCATCCTCGGCCTCATCGCCGCGGCCAACCCGTTCCGGGCAGCCGCCGCGGCGCCGCCTCGTTCTGAGCCGGCCACTCTCGCGCTCGCCGTCGGGGGCGCCGGGTTCCTCGGCGTACTGGCCGCCTGGGCTTCAGGGCCTCTTCTCGACCTCGTCGATGTCAGCGGTCCGAGCGCTCGGATCGCGGCAGGAATCGCCCTTCTCGTCGTCGCGGGAAAGGACCTCTTCTTCAAACCGCCGACGGCCGAGCCTTCGATCACCGGTCGAAGCGCAGGACTGTTCCCGCTCGCATTTCCGGTGATCTTCAGTCCGGCCTTCGCGGTCGTGGCCATCGCTGGAGCCTCGGAGCGCGGGGTCGGCCCGACAACGATCGCGATCGCGATGTCGCTGGTGCCGACCGCGGCCGCATTGGCGGTCGTGCCGATCGAACGCACGCGGCTCTTGGCTGCGACGGTCGGAGCGGCCGGTGCAGCGATCGCCGCCCTGCTTGTTCTCGACGGCGTCTACGCGATCTGAGTCAGGCGAATTCTGCGAGCAGTGTCGCTGCCGCGGGTCGGTCGAGCAGAAGTACGTCGGCACCACCGTCGGTGAAGAAGCGTGTGGTCGGCAACGTGGCGGTCGCCGGGTTCGCTCCTCGAATTGTCAGGCCGAGCGACATCACCGTCGTGACGCCCAAGTCGTCGTCGACCCGAACGTTGTCGGCGACACCGCCGAGGGCGTCGAGCAACGTCATCGGGTTTCTTGTGGCACCCAACTCGGCGAACACCGCCGACAAGAAGGCCTGCTGACGCGCCACTCGGCCGAGATCAGCTGTGCCATCGCGACGTTCTTGCCCATCGATGATCTCGGTGTAGCTGCGCGACCGCACGTAGGCGAGCGCCTGCGTCGAATCGAGCTCGTTCACACCTGCCTGTGGCAGGTTCAGCCCTGACTTCGGGTCGAAGGCCGGGTGGGGGACATCGATCGAGATCGTGCCGAGCGCATCGACCAGCGAGAGAAATCCCGCGAAGTCCACCTCCAGATAGTGGTCGATGCCGATGCCCAGTTGATCCTGCACCGTCTCGATCAGTAGCTCCGGACCGCCGATCGAGAACGCCGCGTTGATTCGGCGGTTGGTGCCACCGACCGGCACCCAGAGATCCCGCGGGATCGCCAGAAGGCGCACGTCGTCGCCGTCGACTCGCAGAATCGCGATCGTGTCGGTCCGCTCACCCTCCGAGCCGAAGATCACCCCGGCATTCTCCACCTCGGCGTCGACGCCTTCGCGCGAATCCGTGCCCACGACCAGATAGTTGGTGGCCGTCGCGCTGCCGACCATGACCTCGCTCAGGTCGAGCTTCTCGACACCCGCCCACTTCCACCACGCCGAGAGCCCGAAGAACGCCGGAATCAGAGCGAGCAGCGTGAGGGCTGCGACCACCCACGGCCAGCGACGTCGGCGCCGACGAGGGCGCTGCGGCATCGCCGGGACCGCCACCTCTGGGATTGCCGTCGCTGGTTCCGACGACGCGTCGAGAGGGATGTGGAACGACCGAGGGTCGTGCGCGGGGCCTTCCATCCCGGTAGTCCACCACGAACCGCACCCGCTTCCGCCGCGTCTCCCTGCCACTTGTGTCACATCAGCACCAGGTATCCTCTGAGACCCGCGGTTCGGTCGGGCTGAGCCGCCACCTGAATCCCATGTCACGTCTTCCTCTCACCACCTCGACACCTCGTCGACGCCGTTCGCTCGCGATCGCCGCTGCACTTGTCGCGATCACCGCGATCGGACCCGCAGCTGCGCAGGAGGACGATTCGATCGGCGACATCCGCCGAGACCGCGAAGAGGCAAGAGACGCCGAGGCGGCCGCACTCGAAGAACTCGAGCTGCTCGAGCTCGAAGACGAGCGGGTCGCCGAGATCCTGGCGGAGATCCAGGCCGCCGTCGACAACCAGACCGCCCAGGTGCAGTTGGCGCGCCAACAACTGGCCGCGGCAGAGGCTGAAGTCACAGCCCGAGAACAAGCCGCCATCGAGGCCGCCGACCAGCTCGTGATCACCACAGCCGCCATCGAGCAGCGCGCCGTCGACTCCTTCGTGGGCACGAGCCAAGAGCTCGAGCCGTGGCTCAGTTCGTCTGATCTCAACCGCACAGCGATCCGGCTTTCGATGATCGATTTCGCCGCCGGGTCCGACCGCGACCTCCTCGCCGAGCTCCGCACGATCCAGGCCGCACGCGAGGAGAACCTGCGCGCCGGCGAGGCAGCCCGAGCCGAAGCCGACGCCCTCCGAGTGCTTGTCGAGGACGAGCTGGCCGAACTCCAGATCCGCCAGGATGTGCAGGCCAAGATCCAGGCCGAACTCCAGGGCCGAATCGATGACTGGCAGCGCGAAGCCGAAAACCGAGCCCGCGAGGCCGACGAGCTCACCCAGCTGATCAAGGAGAAGCAGGCCGAAGAACTCGGCTTCAATCCCGGCGATCCCGGTTCGGCCTCAGTCGAGGGCTTCATCATGCCCACCCAGGGCAGCGTGGGATCCAAGTTCGGGCTCCGCGTTCACCCGATCTTCGGCACCAGCCGCATGCACACGGGTGTCGATATCGGTGCGCCCAGCGGCCAGGCCGTCTGGGCCGCCAAGGAGGGCCGTGTCATCTTCGCCGGCGTCAAGGGCGGCTACGGCAACACTGTGATCATCCAGCACGAAGGAAACGTGGCGACGCTCTACGCCCACCTCAGCGCCCTGCGCACCAGCGAGGGCGAGGTCGTCGAACAAGGCGAACTAGTAGGTCTGATCGGCTCCACCGGCTGGAGCACCGGACCCCATCTTCACTTCGAGACCCGTGTCAACGGCGAGCCCAAGGACCCCCAGCTCTTCCTGCCGGGCTGACCCTCCTTCTGGTTTCCTGGCCGAGGCATCAACGCCCTCGCCACGGCTAGATTCCGCCACGTGCTTGTGTGCGTGGGCGATCTACTCGAAGAGGTATTGGTGCGGTTGCGGGCCGATCCGGTGCGCGGCGGCGACGCCAACGTCCGCGCTGCTCGCGTGCGCGGGGGCAGCGCAGCCAACGTCGCAGCGATCACGGCCGAGCTCGGAGGTCATCCCCGCTTCGTCGGCCAGGTCGGCGACGACCACGTTGGCCACACACTCGTGGAGGATCTGCGACGTCGAGGCGTCGCGGTCCACGCGTCCTTCGCCGGCGGCACCGGTGTGATCGTCACCATGGTCGGCAGCGGCGGCCGGAGCCGGTTGATCGACCGCGGCGCCAGTCGGCGCCAGGCGTTCATCGAGCCCGACTGCCTCGACGAGGCAACGCAGCTCTACATCGCCGGGTCGGCGTTCACCGAAGATCCCTACGCGAGCGCCGTCGACCAATTGCTCGGAGAAGCAGCAGATGCTCGGGTCTCGGTGAGTATCGGC
>CALKOE010000483.1 GCA_938091985.1 uncultured Acidimicrobiales bacterium
GGCGAACCTGGCCATCTCGTCGCCGTGTCGACCTGCTACGTCGCGGGCCGCCGCCGAGGCAAAGCCCCCGAAGAGTTGGTCGACGAGTCGCCCTTCTTCGTCGACGTCGACTGGAAGGCCGAAGTCGACAACTCCCGTCGAGCACGCATCGACAACGAGCAGGCCAGCCGCACCCCGGCCCGGCTCCAAGAACTCAACAAGGAAGCTCGCCGCCAGCTCGGCGCTGCGGGCACGCCGGCGATCGCCGACAAGATCGAACAGCTCCGTCAGCGTTGGGTCGGCCAACAGATGACCGATGCCGGACGGGCCCGTGCCAGCTCGCTCGGCTTCCCCGATGCCTACGCATTCACCAAGGCGCTCGGCGAGCGTGCCCTCGGCGAGACCCGCGGCAACGTGCCCGTCAGCATCGTGCGCCCCTCGATCATCGAGTCGGCTCTGGCCGAGCCGGTGCCGGGTTGGATCCGCGGCTTCCGCATGGCCGAGCCGGTCATCGCCGCCTACGCCCGCGGTCTCCTCGTGCAGTTCCCCGGGGTGCCCGAAGGCACCATCGATGTCATCCCGGTCGACCTCGTGGTCGCCACGATCCTGGCCGTGGCTGCCCGCGGCCCGGAGTTCGACGACCAGGGCAACCACACGCCCGATGTGGTCCAGATCGCATCAGGCGGCGCGAACCCGCTCAAGTACGGCCAGCTCGTCGACCTGGTTCAGGCCTGGTTCACCGAGCGACCCGTCTACGACGAATACAACCAGCCGATCTCCGTTCCCGACTGGAGCTTCCCCGGCCGAGGCCGTGTCGCCAAGCAACTGAAGCGGGCCCGCCTCGCCCTCAACGTGGGCGAGCGCGTTCTCGAAACGCTTCCCCTCCGGGGCAAGCAGGCCGAACTCGGCGCTGACCTCGAAGAGCGCAAGGAGCAGCTCGAACGGGCCGGTGGCTATGTCGAGCTCTACGGCGCCTACGCCGAGTGCGAAGCGATCTACCAGCTCGACCGCATGTATCGCGTGTGGGGTTCGCTCGACGCCGACGACCAGCGCGACTTCCTCATGGATCCCATCGCCATCGACTGGCCGACCTACATCAACGAGATCCAGCTGCCCTCCACGGTGAAGCAGGCTCGCCTGAAGATGGCGCCCGGCCGCAAGGTGAGCGTGAGCCGCACCGACCGCATCCGCAAGAACGTGCTCTCACCGGATCGCCAGCTCGCTGTGTTCGATCTCGAGAACACCCTGATCGCAAGCAATGTCGTGGCCAGCTACGCATGGCTTGCGACCCGCCGCCTCGACACCACCGATCGCATCCGATTCACAGCCCAGACCATCCGCGAAGCACCCACGCTGCTGTCGCTCGATCGAGCCGACCGGTCCGACTTCCTGCGCTTCTTCTACAAGCGTTTCGACAACGCATCGGTCGAGCGACTCGACCACGACGCCATGGAGATGATGAGCGATCTCCTGATGACGAAGTCGTTCCCCGACGGCATCCGTCGAGTTCGTGAACACCGCCGCCTCGGCCACCGGACGCTACTCATCACCGGTGCTCTGGAGTTGGTCGTCGAGCCGCTTCGTCCGCTCTTCGACGACATCGTCGCCGCCGAGATGACCTCGGTCGACGGCGTCTACACCGGACGCCTCAGCGGCGTGCCCCCCACCGGCGAGGCCCGCTACCAGGTGATGGTCGACTACGCCGCCGAGCACGACATCGATCTCCGCGAGGCAGTGGCCTACGCCGACTCGTCGTCTGATCTCCCGATGCTCGAAGCCGTCGGCTTCCCGGTGGCAGTCAACGCCGAAACAAAACTTGCCTCGATCGCCCGCCGACGCGGCTGGCTGATCGAGCACTGGTCCAAATCCGCGGGCGCCCCCAACCGGGTCGTCCCGATCGGGCCCCGCACCCATCGCGGTCCGATCCGAAACCGAAGGGGCACTCGTGCCTGATCCTCGCAAACAGGCGCCACGCCCGGGCTTCGTGCTCGACGTCGACAAGTCGACACCGCCGATTCTCTTCCACCACGGCGAACAGTTCCGTCTCGAGAAGCTGCCCGCCGACCGAAGCCGCGTCATCTACCCGGCCGAGCCGCTGCCGGGTCTCCCCGATCCCGACGAGTCGATCCGCCAGGCGCTGCTCAACCCGATCGACGAAGATCCACTCCCTGCCCTGCTCACGCCGGGAATGAAGCTGACGATCGCGTTCGACGACGTCTCGCTGCCGCTGCCCTCGATGCGCAAGCCCGACATCCGCCAGCGCATCATCGAGCAGGTGCTCGACATGGCCGCCGCTGCCGGTGTCGATGACGTCCACCTCATCGCCGCCCTCGCGCTCCATCGCCGCATGACCGAGGCAGAGCTTCGCCATGCCCTCGGCGACCGCATCTACGACGCCTTCGCTCCCAACGATGCGCTCTACAACCACGACGCCGAAGACCCCGACGGCATGGTCGAGTTGGGCCTCACCCGCCACGAAGAACAGGTGACGATGAACAAGCGGGCGGCCGAGTCCGACCTGCTCATCTACGTCAACCTCAACATCGTCTCGATGGACGGCGGCTGGAAGTCGACCGCCACCGGGCTGTCCGGCTACTCCGGCATCCGCCATCACCACAACGTGAAGACGATGCGCGAGTCGAAGAGCTTCATGGACCGCCACAAGTCGGAGCTGCACCACTCGAACTGGCGCCAAGGCGAAGTGATCAAGGCCCACGGGCCGCGCATCTTCCAGATCGAGACAACGATCAACAACAACACCTTCGGCTACGACGGCCCCCTCCACGTGCTACAGAAGCGCGAGTGGGAATGGACCGCTCGCGACCGGGCGACGTTCGTCGGCATGAAGAAGGGCCTCGACGCGATGCCGGCATCGGCGCGCCGCAAGGTGTTCCAGGGCTGGAAGGCCCCCTACGAACTCACGTCGGTGCAGGCCGGCGATGTCGAGAAGGTCCACGAGACCACGCTCGAACACTGCTTCGCGCAGCACCTCGTGCCGGTCGAGGGCCAGACCGACGTGCTCACCTTCGGGCTCCCCTACAT
Organism: uncultured Acidimicrobiales bacterium; assembly: GCA_938091985.1. Classification (GTDB taxonomy): domain Bacteria; phylum Actinomycetota; class Acidimicrobiia; order Acidimicrobiales; family Aldehydirespiratoraceae; genus JAJRXC01. The sequence goes on from CALKOE010000483.1 coordinate 3,022, forward strand.
CTGCCCCTACAACGTCAACTCGGTGATGAACCCGATTCTCGTGATGTGTCTCGGGCTCGGCTACTTCTTCAACATGTATCGAGGCAAGCCGCTCGTGCGTGAGGGCGGCGTGCTCATCATGAGTCACCCCACACCGTGGGAATTCCATCCCGTGCACCACCCGAGCTACATCGACTTCTTCGAGCAGGTGCTGTCCGAGACCACCGACCCGATCGAGATCGAGAAGAAGTACGAGAAGCAGTGGGCGGAAGACGAGTGGTACATCCATCTCTACCGCAACAGCTACGCCTACCACGGCGTTCACCCGTTCTACATGTGGTACTGGGGCGCCTCGGCGCTGCAGCATCTCGGCCGTGTGATCATCGTCGGCGGCGACCCTCGCTCGGTGCGCCGCCTCGGTTTCACTCCGGCGTCGACGATGCAGGATGCGCTCGAGATCGCAAGCGACGTGGTCGGCCCGGCCCCCACGATCACCCACCTCCACAACCCGCCGATCCTCATGGCCGACGAGCCCACCGGC
>CALKOE010000484.1 GCA_938091985.1 uncultured Acidimicrobiales bacterium
GTCGCGGGGCGCGTGCCAGACCCTGGCTACGCGGAGACTTTCTTCTTCTTGCCGGCGGTCGGCATGTCCGGCCCGATGCCGGGGATATCGCGTCCGGGGAGCAGGCCGTGCCAGTAGAAGGACTGGAACATGAGCTTGCCCAGGTGGTTGATGCGGGATTCCTTCAGGAGTGGAAGGCCGAAGCGGCTCGGGTAGTGCCCGGGCAGCGGCTCGGTCTCGTAGTTGAAGTCGATGAGTAGCGCCTTGGAGAAGCCGGTTTCGATGAAGCAGTTGGCGTGTCCGTCGTAGGTGGCTTCGAGGGGCTTGCCGGCGAGGAACGACTCGAGGTTCTCGACCAGCACTTCGCCTTCGAAGTGAGTGACCGACCCAGCCTTCGAGGTCGGTACGTCGGCGGCGTCGCCGAGCACGAAGATGTTCGGACGAACCAGCGATTGCATCGTGGCGTTGTCGGTGGGCACGAACCCGAGTTCGTCGCCGAGATCGCCGGATTCAGCGATGTACGGGGCACCTCCGTGCAAGGGCACGATCACGGCCAGGTCGAAGGGAACCTCGGTGCCGTCGTAACCGACGAGCGCCTTGTTCTCGTTGTCGACCTCGCCGGTGTTGAACTCCGTGACGATCTCGATGTTCTTGTCCTCCAACAACGATCCGAGCGCGTTGGCTGCGGTCGGCTTGGTGAAGGCCGCGTCGAGCGGCGTGACATAGACGATGGTGATCGCATCGCGGACGCCCTTCTCGGTGAAGTACCAATCTGCGAGGAAGACGAATTCGAGCGGCGCCACGGGGCACTTGATCGGCATGTCGACGACGTTGACGACGAGTCGGCCCTCCGTGAACCCCTCGAGCTTCTCGTGCAGCGCCGTCGCCCCCTCCATGTCGTAGAACGTGAACACCGAGTTCATCCATGCATCGCCGAGGAGGCCTTCGGTCTCCTCGGGTTGCAGCGCCGACCCGGTGGCGACGAGAAGGACGTCGTAGTCGAGGACGGACCCATCGCCGAGCTCGACCTCGTTGGTGTCGATGTCGACCTTGATCACGGGGTTCACGTGGTAGCTGATGCCATCGTGGAGCTGCTCGCCCCGAGGGCGCACGATTTCATCGGGTTTGGCGAGTCCGAACGGGACGAAGAGGAGGCCCGGTTGGTACACGTGCACGTCGTTGTCATCGACGATGTCGATCATCAGTTCCGAGGTCGGGAACTTCTTGCGGAGCCGGTTCGCAGCCAGCGTTCCGCCCGTCCCGGCGCCGAGTATGACGAGCCGCCGCGGTGTGTTGTTCATCCGTGTCTCCTTCTTCATCCCGAGCATCGGCGATCGCGTGGATCGAGACAAAGGTCCTTCGTCCCGTCTTGTCGACCGGTCGCACAGGTCGCGTCGGGCTCCCGTAATGTGATTTGTATGCGCCGACGTCTCGAGGTGTTCGCCGACATCACCTGCCCGTTCACCCACGTCGGCCTCAAGCGAGTGGTGGCCCAGCTCGACGAGCTCGGCGCCGATGTGGATCTCGTGGTGCGTGCCTGGCCGCTCGAATGGGTGAACGGTGAGATGTTCGACGCGGAGGCCATCGCCACCAAGATCGGCGTGCTGCACGATCAGCTTGGGGTGGAGGACTTCACCGGCTTCGATCCCTCGAGCTGGCCGACCACGTCGATCCCCGCGCTCAATCTGTGTGCCGCGGCGGCTCGCGAAGGAACCGCCAAGGGAATCGCCGTGGCGCTCGACATTCGAGCCGCGCTGTTCGAGCGAGGCGCCGACATCGCCGACCCTGCGGTGTTGGCGCAGATCGCGGCCGACCATGGCCTCGACGCGCCAACTGTCGATGTGGATCCCGACGTGACCGCCGACTTCGAGGACGGTCAGCGCCGAGGCGTGCGCGGTTCGCCCGACTTCTGGGTCGGCGAGACCGAGTTCTTCTGTCCGGCGCTCGAGCTCTCCCACGACGCCAGTGGCGCGCTGGTGGCTGACTTCGACCCGGACGGGCTCGACGCCTTCATCTCGGCCGCCGTCGGCTGACCCTTTCAGCCCTCGCTGGGGCGGGTGTCTGACACCGCTGTGGCGGGGAGGTGGACGGTGAATCGGGCGCCGCCGAGGGGAGAGGTGCTCGCCACGGCTTCGCCACCATGACGGTGCGCGACTTGGGCAACGATCGCCAGACCGAGTCCGGTTCCGCCGGCGTGGCGGCCTCGGGCGGCATCGAGGCGGGCGAAGCGCTCGAAGATCCGCTCGCGATCCTCTTGGGGCACTCCGGGTCCATCGTCGTCGACATGAAGGACAGCCCCTTCGCCGTTGGCCGCGAGGGTGATCGCCACCACGCTCTCGGCGTGACGGGTGGCGTTGTCGATCAGGTTGCGCACGAGGCGCCGTAGTTGTGCCCCGTCGCCGGCCACCCGCGTCGGGGTCACGGCGTCGATGTCGATTCGGCAGTCGTGTCCTGGAGCGGCGGCCGCGAGTGCGTCGAACACGGCGTCGTCGAGGTCGACGGGGTCGGTACGCACGGGTTGGCCCTCGTCGTTGCGGGCGAGTGCGAGGAGGTCGTCGACGATCGCGGTGAGGCGATCGATCTGACCGAGCTGACGACTCGTGGTGTCGACATCCCTGCCACTCGTCTCCACATCGATCCGCAGGTTCGCGAGGGGCGACTTGAGTTCGTGGGACGCGTCGCCCACGAACTCCCGCTGGCGCGCATCGGCGCCCGCGAGGCGACTGAGCATTTCGTTCACCGTCTGTGCGAGGGCTTCGATCTCGTCGCCGGTGTTCGGGATCTCTATGGTTGCGCCCGAGGCATGGCTGCTGATCAGTTCGGCATCCGTGCGAATGCTGCCCACGGGTCGCAGCGCCCGATCCGCCGTCACCCAGGTGAGCCCACCCACGATGAGCAGCAGGAACGGTGATCCGAGCAGGAGAATGCCGACTACTTCGTTCACCGACCGGTCGACGACCTCGACTTCGGTGCCGACAAGAACGATGAGCGGATCGCCGGCTGCTGTCGTGGCTGCGGTGAGGTGCACTCGGAGCCCCTCGCGTTCGGTCTCGAGTCCGTCGTCGTACTGCTCGGTGAACTCGGCGGTCACCGTTCTCGTGCCGAGCGCGGTGCCTCCTAGTGGTTGATCGACGAGAATCCGTCCGCCCGCGGCGACCGTCTCCCCGGCGGGGGTGCCGATCCAGACGAGTGCCTCTCGTAGACGCGAGTCGGTGAGCGTCGCCGGGTCGGCGCCGTCGGCGAGCAATGTGGCGCGGTCTTCAGCGGCGGCGACGAGGGTGACGTCGAGGTTGTGGGTCAGACGGCCGCGCAGCACCGAGGTGGTGATGAGGCCGCCGACCAGAAGAGCGACGGCGAGCGTCATGGTGACGAAGAGCGTGGCTCGCAGCCGGATGCCGCGCATGTCAGCCCCCGTCGCGGGCAAGCCGATAGCCGGCCCCGCGGACCGTCTCGAGGGAACTTCGCTCGAACGGTGTGTCGATCTTCTTGCGCAACGAGGAGACGTAGACCTCGACGATGTTGGGGCTTCCCTCGAAGGCGAAGTCCCATACGTGGGAGAGCACGTCGGACTTGGCCACGATCTCACCGGGGCGGGTGAGGAAGTACTCGAGGATCGCGAACTCGCGGGAGGTCAGATCGAGCAGTACGTCGCCGCGCCAAGCGCGGCCTTCGGTCGCATCGAGGCGAAGATCCCCAGCGGTGAGGACCACCGCCGCAGTTGCCCCTCGCCGACGCATCACCGCTCGCAGCCGTGCAATCAACACGACGAACGAGAACGGCTTGGTCACGAAGTCGTCAGCTCCGGTGTCGAGTCCCTCGGCCTCGTCGAGCTCGCCGTCCTTCGCCGTGAGCATGACGACCGGAGTCCAATTCTCTTCCTCGCGAAGCGTGCGGCACACGACGTAGCCATTGATCTTCGGGAGCATCACGTCGAGCACGATCGCGTCGTACTCCTGCTCGCGGGCGAGCCAGAGCCCTTCCTCGCCATCGGCGGCCACATCGACGGCGAAGCCCTCGGCCTCGAGGCCTCGCTTCAGCGACGCGGCCATCGGTGCTTCGTCTTCGACCACGAGGACTCGCATCGCCGCGAGCGTAGGCGTCATGCCATGACCGCGTGTCGAGGCGTCGCTCGGCGAGCCGTGACGATGCGATAGCCGGTGAGGAAGACGGTGGTCAGCGCCATGAGCGACACCCCCGCGATGTAGAGCGGGTTTCCGGCATCGGTGCCGGCCATCGCCCCGTGGATGATCCCGGTCCACAACATGGCGTAGCTGCTCAGGTGGACCCACTTCCAGAGTCGCCGCGGAAGCCGCTTCATGTAGATCGAGGTCACCTGGATTGCCGCGAGCAACCAGGCGGCGATGATGCCCCAGGCGACGGCGGCGGTGTTCCAGTCGGCCATACCGGGGACAAGCACGTCGAGCAGGCTGAATTGCACGAACGAATCGAGTATCAGCGCGATGACGTGGATCGCGGTGAACACCAGCGTGGTGCCGCCGAGCCACTTGTGGAGATCGAGCAGCCACTTCGGGCCGGGGCGCCCCTCCATGATCTTCGTGCCGAGCAGCAGTCCCCAGATCACCGAAGCGCCGCTCAGGGCCAGGGCCACGATGCCGCCCGACCGGGCGATGTACCACCAGATCTGTTCGCTCATCGCAGGTGGTCCTTCATGCGGCCGACGACATTGATCTCGCCGTCGGTGTCGACGATCAGTGCGCCGTCATCTCCGACCACCTGTGCCCACGAGCCTTTCGGCGTGAGCATCAGCTGCGTCGCCAACGCCTCGGCCCACCAGG
>CALKOE010000485.1 GCA_938091985.1 uncultured Acidimicrobiales bacterium
TCGACCACCTCGACCACCTCGACCACCTCGACCGCTGCTCCGACGACGACTGTCCCGACGACCGCTGCTCCGACGACGACCGTGCTGGTCGACGGTTCGATCCCCAGTCTCCCGACCACTTCGACTCTGGGAGTCGACACCGACCCACCGCCGGCGCCGACCAACGTGACGTGTGCGCCTGGCGGAGGAAGCCAGGAAGTCTTTCTGGAGTGGGATGCCCCGGCCGATCCTGACGACATCGTCGACGTGCGGTTCTACGTGAACGATGGGAGCGGCTTCGCTCGGGTCAACAAGTTCACTCTGGACTCGGGGCAGGTTTTGGTTGGCGCGAACCGCTGGTCCGCCGTCGCCTATCCCGTACCGGTCGACACCGAGATCAAGATGGCAGTGACATTGGGTGACGCTGCGGGCAATGAATCCGGTTGGAATCCGATCGACGTCTACTACGAGTACTCGGGCGCCGACTGCGTCAACTAGCGCGGTTTAGGGTCGGACTCGTGGGAGTGAAACGGCGTCTCGACCTCGGCATCGCAGCCCTTCTCGTTGCGGCCGCGGTGGCGGTCCGGATGTCGTCGCTCGGTCCGTCTTCGCTTTGGCTCGACGATGCGTGGGTCGGGTTCGTTCACCGAGCAGATTGGTCTGACCTGGCGGACATGGGCCTCACCTCGCCGGGGTTTCTGTTCGTGATGAAGGCGTGGTTCGGCGTATTCGGCTTCTCCGAACTCGGCGCACAGATCCCTGCGTTCCTCGCCGGTGTCGTCGGGCCGGTCGTGCTGTTCGGGCTGTTGCGTAGGCGCACTCGACGCTGCGTGGCGGTTGCCGCGTCGGCCCTGCTCGTGCTGGCTCCGGCGCAGGTCACCTACTCGACTCACGCCAAGCAATACACGCTCGAGGTGGTGCTCGGGTTGGTCATCATTTGGGCAGCGCTTCGTGTGGGTGAGCGTCCGGACTCCAACCGGCGCTGGTGGTCCCTGGCTGCGGTGTCGGTGGTTGGCCCGCTGGTGTCGTTCGTGGTGGTATCGATCTCTGCCTGCGCGGTGGGGTCGGCGCTCGTCGCGGCTCGCCGCGACCGCCAGAAGTTGGGCACCGCTTCGATCGGCGCGACCGTGGTGTCGGGTGTGGTTCCGGCGCTTCTGTATCTCACTGTCGTCCGGGAGAATGCGTCGTCGTCGCTGCGCCTCTACTGGGCGGGCAACTACATCGACGAGTCGTCGCCGGCATCAGCACTGCGTACCTCGGCCGAACGGATCCACGATCTCTCGGAGAGTCTGTTCTCTTTGCCGGCGGAGCTGATGGTGATCGTTGTCGCGCTCTGCTTCGGCGCGCTGGCATGGCGCCGTCCTGGCGTGTTTGTCATGACCGCCGGACCGCTCGCGCTCGCGTTTGTGATGGCGGTTCTCGACTACGCGCCACTGGGTGGTGGTCGCACCGACATCTATCTCATCGCTCCGGTCTTCACCGGCGTGGCGCTGGGTGCCGAGGTGATGCTCGATGAACTTCGGCTCCCGCAACGACGCTCGGTACTCAACAGTCCGATGCCGGCCGCACTCGCTGTCACGGCGCTGGTCGCGGGGTCCTTCCTTGCCCTCGAAACTGCCGACTACCCATCTGAAGATGTCCGGCCCCTCATCGAACTCATGGAGACGCAACGCCAGCCCGGCGATGTGGTCTTCCTCTACTACCGAGTGGATCGGGCGTACTCGCTCTACGCCGATGTCGAGGTCGAAGTGCTCGACGGCACGCCGTATGAAGTCGCCTTCGCGGATGAGCTGGTGGTGACCCAGGCCTGGCGGGAGCGGGACCCGGTGGAGCAACTACTCCTGTCGCTCGAGCCGGATGAACTCACCGGTCGGATCTGGCTCATCGGCACCCACTTTCGGTCCGACTGGGACGGGACTGCCGACCGGCTCGCGAGTGGGCTCGGGCGTGAAGAGTTGGGCCGGTGGACCAGCGACGGCGCGGAGATGGTGCTCTTTGCCGGGTCGTGATGCCCGCGTGGGGCCCTAGGGCTTCGACCGTGCGTGGCGCCACAGGTGTTCGAGCGCGGCGACGGCTTCTTCGCCCGCGCTGTGGCAATACCGGCCGGTTGCGCGCACGGCGGCTGGACCTGCGTTCTCCGGGTTGGTGAGCGCCAGCTCGGTGAACGAGATCACCGGCTTGCCGCTCTGCTCGCTTGCGGCCGCGGCCACCTCGGCGAAGCGGGTGTCTTGGCGTTCGTGGTATTCGACGATGCGATCGAGTCCGTGATCCGGGAAGAACGGGCCGCTGCGTTCCATGGCGGCGGTGTTCGACTGGATGCCGAGCCCGAGGTACACGACGGCGTCGACGTCGGGATGGTTCGCGATGATCGGGAGGAGCTCCGGGATCGTGTCGCGTGTCTCACCGCCTGCGAGGTCGATCGGATTGCGACGACTCCAGCGCGGCGGAACTCGCGCATCGATCTCGGCCTTCAGATCCGGGGGCAGGTCGATGAGGTCGAGCTCGCTTGCCTCGACGGCGTCGCCGGTGATCACACACCAACCGCCGGCCGTGCCGAACACGACGGTGCGCGGGCCGCGGGGGAGTGGTTGAGTCGCGAACGTGGCGGCGGTCCGGTAGGCCTCGGCGATCGAGTCGACCACCGTCACCCCCGCGTCCGCAAGGGCGGCATCGGTGCCGTCGCGGCCTGCTGACGAGCCCGTGTGGGCTGCCACGGCCGAGACACCTGAGGCCGAACGGCCTCCGCGCATCACGACTACCGGCATCTCGCGGGCCACGACGCCGAGGCGCTCGATCGTGTCGTCGGCGACGTGTTCGAGATAGGCGAGGCCCACGGTGGTCTCTGGGTCGGTCGCGAACCACTCCATGAAGTCGGCGACGCCGACCTGGGCGCCGTTGCCGACCGACACAGCCCGGCTGATGCCGACGCCGGCCTGGCGGGCGAAGTTGCCGAAGGTCGAGACCATCCCGCCGGATTGGCTGGCGATGGCGATCGTTCCTCTGGGCGGCATCGGGGCCACGATCTGGGCACACATGTCGACCGGGGTCGAGATCACTCCCTGACCGTTGGGGCCGGCGAAGAGGATGCCGAGACTGTCGGCCAGTTCCGCGAGCTCGTCTTGATGGCTTCGACCGCTCTCGTCGATCTCGCCGTAGCCGGCCGACGCGCAAAACGCGGCAGTGATGCCTCGATCAGCGGCTTGGCGGAGTACGTCGGCCGTCGCCTTCGCCGGAACGCCGAGAAAGACGAGATCGAGTTCTGCGTCGGGAATGTCGTCGAGCGACGCGTAGGTGGTCTCGCCCAGCACCTGCTCGCCGGCGAGGTTGGTGCCGTAGAGCGCACCCTTGTATCCGGCGGCGCGAAGGTTGTGATACGCCACAAACCCGAACTTGCCGGGATGGGTGGCAGCTCCCGCCACCACGATCCCGCGTGGCTCGAACAGCGCTCGGAATCGCTCAGCCGGCTGACGAATCGTCATGATCAGTCGATTGCGTGGCGTTCGTGGAGCTTTCGGGCGATGACCATCTTCTGCACCTCGGAGGTGCCTTCGCCGATGATCATGAGCGGCGAGTCGCGGAAGTAGCGCTCGACGTCGTATTCCTGGGTGTAGCCGTTGCCACCGTGGATCCGTAGTGCGTCGGTGCAGATCTCGAAGCAGGCTTCAGAGGCAAACAGCTTGGCCATGCCGGCCTCGAGGTCGATGCGCTCGCCGCGGTCGAAACGGGCCGCCGCGTCGTAGGTCATCAGCCTCGCGGCCTGGAGCTTGGTGGCCATCTCGGCGAGCTTGAACTGGATGGCCTGGTGCTCGAAGATCGGCTTGCCGAAGGTCTCGCGTTCCTGGGCGTATTTCATAGCCGCGTTGAACGCGGCTTGGCCGACACCCACGGCCCGCGAGGCGATGTTGATCCGCCCGAGTTCGAGCGCCGAGAGTGCGTAGCGCAGACCTCGGCCCATGCCCTCGCCGCCGCCGAGCATGTTGGCATCGGGCACCCGATGGTCGACATACGACATCTCGACGGTCTCGAGGCCCTTGTAGCCGAGCTTGTGAATCTTCTTCGAGGTACGGATGCCCTCGAACTCGTCGCCCGGCTCCTTCTCGACAATGAAGCACGTGACCCGGTCGTCGGGGGTGCGAGCGAGCAGCATCACGAGGTGGGCTCGTACACCGTTCGTCACCCACATCTTGGTGCCGTTGATGACCCACTCGTCGCCGTCCTGGGTCGCCTTGCAGCGCAGGGCGCCGGCGTCCGAACCCGAATCGGGTTCGCTCAGCGAGAAGGCG
>CALKOE010000486.1 GCA_938091985.1 uncultured Acidimicrobiales bacterium
GATCGGGCGACTTCCCTACGAACGGCAAGGCGCCGACTGTCTCGAGTTCACGCCGACGCCTCTTCGCAACATCTCGCAGCATCGACTCGAACCGATTCTCTCCGAGAGTGTTCAGGCAACGGAGTGGGCCGAGGTCCGCTACGGCACCGAATGGCGGTCGAGCACGCACGACGAAGACGGCGTCACCTCCGTCGTCCGCAATCTCGACACCGGCGAGACGCTCGAGATCCGCAGCCGCTACGTGTTGGCCGCCGACGGAGCCGGTAGCCGTCTCCGTCGTTCACTCGGCATCGAGATGATCGGGCCGGCGAGCCTCCAGAGCTTCATCGCAATCCATTTCCGGGCCGATCTCCGTTCGATCGTCGCAGAGCGCCTTGGGGTGCTCCACTTCGTCATGGACCCGATGGTGGCCGGCAGCTTCGTTGCCCACGACATCGACGGCGACTGGGTGTTCATGGTCGCCTTCGACCCGGCCGCGGAATCTGTCGACTCCTTCGACACAGATCGCTGCAGAGAGCTCGTGCTCGATGCGATCGGCGATCCCGAGGTCGCGGTCGAGATCGTCGACGCGGGGTCGTGGAACATGAGCGCCCAGGTGGCCGACCACATGCGGTCCGGCCGGACATTCCTGGTCGGCGACGCAGCTCATCGGTTCCCGCCCACCGGTGGGCTTGGCCTCAACACCGGCGTCGCCGATGTCCATGGATTGGTCTGGAAGCTGGGCGCAGTCGAGGACGGCTGGGCCGATGCGTCGATCCTCGACACGTACGAGAGCGAGCGCCGTCCGGTCGCTGAGCTCAACTGCGAACAAAGCACCACCAACGCGTTCAAGATTTTCAGCCTGGTCGAGGCCCTCGACCAGGCTGGGTCGCCATCGGCGGAGGCGCTTCACGAAGCGCTCGCCGACCCGGTCCGGCGGGCTGTCATCGACGCTGCCGTAGACGAACAGGGCCCCCACTTCGACATGATCGGTCTCCAACTCGGGTACTGCTACGCCGAGGGTGCGCTCGCCCGCCAAGGCGCGCCGCCGCCTGCGCTGACCGATCCGTCGTCGTTCGCCCCGGACGGTGCCGTCGGCGCGCGGCTCCCACATGCCTGGCTCGACGACGGTCGTTCGACGCTCGATCTCGTCGACACGGGCATCTTCACTCTGCTCAGTTTCGGCGCCCACGATGATTGGGATACGGCGCTCGCCGGTCTCGAGGTTGCGGTCCGGCATGTGCGGATCGGTGTCGACGCCGAGATGGGTGACGAGTGGCGACGTATCTGCCGTCTCGACACCAGCGGTGCTCTGCTCGTGCGGCCCGACCAGCACGTCGCTTGGCGTTCGGAGTCAGCCGCAAACGGCCTCGACGCACTGGCCCACGCGGTCAACCAGATTCGAGGACGCTGACATGGCCATCGACGTGATCCGCTCTGCGCATGGCGATGAGGCGACGGAGCGATCGACCTCCTGCGCCGCCTCAACACCGTGGTCGCTGAGTGAGGGCGCGATGAGGCACACTGGTCCCTTACCGAGGAGTAACCCATGAGCGACGCGACTGACGAGAAGTCCACCTACCTGAACGCTGACTTCCGTACGCCCGAGATGGAGATGGCCGAGCTCGGCGCCGATGTGCCCGCCGCGGCCGACATGGCGATCGAAGACATCAACCCGGCCAACCCGCACCTGTTCAAGGAAGACCGCTACCTGGAGCACTTCGCCCGCTTGCGGGCCGAGGATCCGGTGCACCTCAACGAGATCGAGACGGCGGGTCGGTTCTGGTCGGTCACGAAGTTCGACGACGTCCGCGCCGTCGATGGCGACTGGCACACCTTCTCGTCGGCACGTGGCATGACGCTTGGTCTGCGCCCGAGCCCCGAGGTCGATGCTCAGATGGAACGCCTCACTTCGTTCATCGCGATGGACCCTCCGACTCACACCGAACAACGCAAGACGGTGCGAGGCGTGTCGGCCCCGAGCAATCTGAAGAACCTCGAGCCCGAGATCCGCGAACGCACCATCAAGGTCCTCGACTCGTTGCCCGAGGGTGAGACCTTCGACTGGGTCGAGACGGTGTCGATCGAGCTGACAACACTGCTGCTCGCCACACTGTTCGACTTCCCGCTGGAGGATCGACACAAGCTCACCCGCTGGTCCGACATCGTCTTCGCCATTCCGGAACCCGGCGGCATCGTCGAGTCGCAACAGCAGAAGGTCGACGAGCTGATGGAATGCGTCGGCTACTTCGAAGGGCTGTGGGTCGAGCGTCGCAAGAACCCTGGCTTCGATCTGGTTTCGATGCTGGCGAATGGTGAGGCCACGAAGGACATTCCGACGGTCGCGCACCTGGGCAACCTGCTGCTGCTGATCGTGGGCGGCAACGACACGACTCGCAACACCATGTCCGGCAGCGTCTACGGGCTCAACAAGTTCCCCGACCAGTACGACAAGCTGATCGCCGACCCCGGCCTGGTCCCGAACCTCGTGCCCGAGATCATTCGCTGGCAGACGCCGCTCTCCTATATGCGTCGCACCGCGACAAAGGACTGCGAGATCCGCGACAAGAAGGTGCTCGAAGGCGATCAGGTCTTGATGTGGTACGCCTCGGCCAACCGCGATGAAGAGGTGTTCAACAACGCCGACGCGGTCGATCTGGCCCGAGACAACGCCGACCGGCACCTCTCGTTCGGCTACGGCATCCACTTCTGCATGGGTAGTCGGCTCGCCGAACTGCAGCTGCGCATTCTCTGGGAAGAGGTGCTCGCCCGGTTCGAACGCATCGAGGTCCAGGAAGAACCGGAGCGCACGTTCTCATCCTTCGTGCACGGCTACACCAACCTGCCGGTCACCGTTACCCGCCGCTGATCGACGTGGCCGGGCACGACCCGAAGATCTTTCTCGTCACCGGGGTCATGGCCGCCGGAAAATCGACGGTGGGCCAAGCTTTGGCGGAGCGCTTCGACCGCGGCGTGCACGTTCGCGGCGACTGGTTTCGCCGGTCGATCGTGGCGGGGCGCGTCGACATGTCGCCGGCGCCGTCCGACGAGGCCCTGGCGCAACTACGGCTTCGTTGCGAGCTCGCGGTTTCCTGCGCTGAGCGATACCGCGACGCCGGGTTCACGACCGTGCTGCAGGACACCATCATCGGTCCGATGCTGACGGAGGTCGTCGACATGTTTCACACCAGCCCGGTTGTGATCGTGCTTGCGCCGTCG
>CALKOE010000487.1 GCA_938091985.1 uncultured Acidimicrobiales bacterium
CGGCGGGCAAGGGCAAGGAATACCGCCCAGTCCAACGGCTCGGTCGTCAGCGGCGCGAGATCTGCAGGATCGACCGGGCTCGGAGCGAGGCACGCGACGAGCAGGCGTCGCTCCGGAGTGGCCCCAGCGAGCGCGGCGGCCGGCAGCGGCGCGCCACCCAACGAGAGTCGTTTCGGTCCACCTGGGGTTTGCCGCACGCCGCCATGGTGCCATTCGGCCCGTGAACGAACAACGACTCCCACTGGCTGTTGTACCTTGCACCCAGGTCGACCGGTCGACGGGTCAACCAGAGAGGCGAGGCATGAGCGAGATCGACGGAACCTTTGTGGGGCAGCGTCGCGAGGGCGCCGTGGGCGTGGAGCTCGACGGTGAGATGGTGCTCACGGTTCCCGATGACGATGCCGGGGGCGAGATGACGACCCACATGCTCGACGAAACCGCGACGATTGTGTGGGGGCTGTTCGACGGGAAGGCCACGCTTGCCGAACTCGCCGACGACATCGCTGCGGCATTCGAGACTGATCTTGCTGTGGTCTTGACCGACCTCATCGCACTTGCGACGAACCTGGAGTCGGTCGGGCTACTCGAGCGTTCGACGCCCTGATCAGGCAATCGCCGAGGCTGATGGCGTTCAGTCGTTGCCGTCGAGGGTGACCACGTTGAGGGGTCCTCGACGCACGCTGGCCGTCGCGTCGTGGCGTTTGCCTCCGTACCAAACCGCCGCCTGATCGTCGGCTTCGAGATTCTTGATCCACTGCGAGCTGCTGCGAACCGTGGAGACCATGACTCGATCGCCCACTCGGAGTCCGAGCACCGGGACCTCTCGGGGTTCGCCGCTGACCCGTCCGGTGCTTTCGAGTACGACCGCGCCGAGTCCGATGGGCAGCGGTGAGCCGAGGCCGGCTTTGACCAGTGGCTTCACCACACGGTTGAGTCGGCGAAAGATCGCCTGTTGCGGGTCCATCAGCTGAACTCCGGCTCGTCCCACCAAGGGAAATAGTCGGGCATGTCGCGGGTGGGGGAGAGCTGGTAGTTCGGTTCGCGCTTTTCGAGGAACGACTCCACGCCCTCACGAGCGTCGGTGGTGCCGCCCATGTACTGCACGCCTCGGCTGTCGAGCTTGTGCGCTTCCATCGGGTGATCGGCGCCGAGGAGGCGCCACATCATCTGCCGGGTGAGGGCAACCGAGACCGCGCTGGTGTTGTGGGCGATCTTCTCCGCTAGGTCGCGGGCGGTTGTCATGAGTTCGTCGGCCGGAACCACCGACCGCACGAGTCCGCCGTCGAGTGCCTCCTCGGCATCGAAGACCTCGCCGGTGTAACACCATTCGGTTGCCCGACTGATGCCGACCACGCGGGGCAGGAACCACGAGGAGCACGCTTCAGGAACGATCCCGCGGCGGGCGAACACGAAGCCGAATCGGGCGTTTTCGCTGGCGATTCGGATGTCCATCGGCAACGTGGATGTGACACCGACGCCCACGGCCGCGCCGTTGATCGCGGCAATCGTCGGCTTGAGGCAGTCGTAGATGCGCAATGAGACGAGTCCGCCGCCGTCGCGGTGGATGCGATCGGCTGGTGTGCCGTCGGACGAAGAGGCATCGAACGTGTCGCCACCGCTCGCGAGGTCTGCGCCGGCGCAATAGGCCCGGCCCGCGCCGGTGAAGATGATGGCGCGGACCTCGTCGTCGGCATCGGCGTGGTCGAGCGCGTCGATCAGCTCGAAGCCCATCTTTGCGTTGAACGCGTTGAGCCGGTCGGGCCGGTTCAGGGTGATGGTCAGGACGTTGTTCGAGATCTCGTAGAGAAGCGTCTCGTACTCCGGTTGGGGCATGGATTCCTCAGGTGATCGAGTCGAGGGCAACGATCTCACAGGTTGGTGCGATGTCGGTGACGACTTGGTTGTAGCGCAACCCCATCGTGCCGTGGCGATGGTCGGAAGTGTCCATCCAGTTGCCGACACCGGGATCGTGATCCGCAACGATGATCCGACAGGTGCCGTCGGCTTCGTAGGTGGCGGTGTGTTTGTTCACTGTCACTTGGAGATACCGGTAGTCGAGCGATTCCTCCCAGATGTTGTTGAGTTGGAAGTTCCAGTAGTAGGCGTCGATCTTCGGGACGGTCACCACGAGCGCCTGGCCCGGATCGAGCGTCCAGTAACCGTGGCGGAACAGCTGGTTCGGGTCGGCCCACCCGCCGGCCTGGTCTTCCTCGGGAATGAACTCGAGGGTGTTCGGTCGATCGAGAAAGAAGTCGTTCACCCAGGTGAGGAAGCGTTGGGCCACGCCATGTACGAAGAGTGCGCTCATGGCCAGCCCGTCGGTCAACGCCGCTGCGGAGAGGGGTGCTGGGAGTGGGCTGTCGGGGTCGAGACACTCGATGGAGAGGTCGGCCGGACGCTCGGTGGCGCGGTCCATGTAGAACTGCCGAATGATGAGGATCGTCGACAGCTCCGACATCTCCAACCACCGCTGCCCGCGGGCCAGCGTGGGCTTCTCGATGCTGACGATCACGTCGATCTCGCCGGCGAGGTCAGGGTCGTTGTCGGTGATGAGGCTCTGGTTGGCAGCTTGTGCCGCGCCCACGCCGTAGCCGCCCGAATACGCGCCGATGCTGAGGTAGTTGACGGTGCCGCGACTGCCCGTGATGCGATAGCTGTGTCGCGGGCTGATCTCGACTCGCTGGTAGAACGCGTCGGGGTTGTCGCATCCGATCTTCAGCATGTGGGGCAGAGGATTGACGGCA
>CALKOE010000488.1 GCA_938091985.1 uncultured Acidimicrobiales bacterium
TCCCAGGTGATCGTCACCGCCATGAATTCGTCGGCCCCGTAGCGGTCGGCCATCGCGGTGACGTTGGCGGCAACCGTCGACGGATTGCCCTGGATCATCGGCTTGCGGCTGGGCTGCACCGCAAGAGGACCGGGTACTTCCGCGCGCACGTCGTCCGGCGAAGGAATCGGGCCCTGGAGGCCACGCTGTCGCCAGAGTTTCACCCCCGCGGCGAGTTCGTCGGCTTCCTCGTGGGTCTCGGCGCAGATCACACTGGCGGCCACGAGGATCTCGGGCCGCGGGTGGCGCTCGCTCGGCTGATAGTGATCGCGGTAGCGGTCGGCAATCGCCGCACCGTCGGACTGTGAGATGAAGTCGGCGAAGGCGAGCGGAAGGCCGAAATGGGCGGCGTAGGCCGCACTGTCGGGGCTCGACGCCAGCAGCCAGAGGTGGGGCGGTTCGTCAGGGTTCGGAGTGGCCCTCACCCGGCCGCGGAATGGGTTTCCCTCGGGCAGGTCGTCGTGGAGGAACCCGTCGAGTTCCGCGATCATCGAGGGGTACTTCTCGATCGAGATCGGTTGGTGGTCTGCGGCAAGGGCCACCATCGCGGCCTGATCGGAGCCGGGTGCCCGGCCGACGCCCAGATCGATGCGGCCCGGGTGAAGGCTGGCGAGCACCCGGAAGGATTCGGCCACCTTGTACGGCGCGTAGTGGGGCATCATCACGCCTCCGGACCCGACGCGGATCCGGTTCGTCGCCTCCGCGATGTGGGCGATGAGGATCTCGGGAGCGGAGCCGGCGAGCCCTCCGGTGTTGTGGTGTTCGGCCACCCAGTAGCGGTGGTAGCCGAACTCTTCGCAGCGTCGAGCGAGGTCGATCGAGTTCCGAAGGGCGTCGCCACCGCTGCTGCCGGAGGGAATCGGAGACTGATCGAGAACGGAGAGGCGCATCAACGGAGAAAGAACCACCAGACGGAGCCGAGAATTCCTGCGGTGCCCGTCATCGCCATCGTGATGATCGCGCTCCGGCTGATGCCGCCGTCGTCATCGGTTGGGATCCGATCCGTCACGTGGCCCAAAAGCCGCTCGGCCCACGCCACGTCTCGGGCGAGGATCGCCAAGCCGATCGCCACGATCGGAAGCCCGGGCCCAGGCAGCGGCATCATCGCCAAGCCGGTGAGGGTGATCACCCCGCCCGCCGTCATTCTCGCGATGCGGATCGCGACGTGGGCCTTGGCTCCGGCCTCGGTCTTCTCGCGTCGTCCGGTCTCGTACTCGGCGGCGATGAGGGCATCGGCCAGCGTCTCGTCGTCGTTCACTCGCCATTCGTAGCAGGTGGGCCACGACAGTTCGGTGCGCGCGTGGCAGATTGGCCGGATGTCGATCAAGCCACTTTCAGCCTCCGGGGTCGATCAGGTCGTCGAACGCCTGGGGTTCGCCGAGCGGCCTGGCACTGACCTCGACGGTTTGCACGCGGTGTATTCGGCCTGGAGCCGGCGCGTTCCCTTCGACAACCTTCGCAAGCTCGTGGCGCTGCACTTCAACCTGCCCGAGATCCCCGGGATCCACCCCGACGACTTCTTCGCGGCCTGGCAGCTGACCGGCGCAGGGAGCACCTGCTGGGGAAGCAACAATGCCATTCACGCACTGCTGGTCGGACTCGGATTCGAGGCCAAGCTTCACGCGGCCTCGATGTTCGACAGCGACATCAATCACGGCACAACGATTGTGACGATCGATGGTGAGCGCTGGATGGTCGACACATCGCTTCACGGCGACATCCCTGTGTCGCTTCGCTCGGAGCCGACCGCCGTGGAGCATGCCGGGTTCGTCACCTCGGTTCGCCCCGATGGTGACCAGTGGATCTTCGAGTGTCAGACCCCTGATCCGAACTTCCGTATCCCTTGTCGAATTCACGACGAGATGGACCATGCCTTCACGCTCGAGGCCAATGAGAAGAGTCGGGCGTGGAGTCCGTTCAACAGCGGGATCATGGTGGGCATCAACGACGCCACCGGTGTCTGGATGCTGAAGGACAACAAGCTCGCTCGTATCGAAGCCGAAGGCACGACCACCACAGAGCTGCAGGACTCGGAGGTGGACGAATGGATGATCGAGACGTCGGGGCATTCGCCCCAGTTGGTCGCCGAGGTTCGCGCGATCCTTGATTTTCAAGCGGAATCAGCCGAATCCTGACATGTCCGAATGTGTCTGAGAACCTCAGGCATACTTCGAGACATGGGAACCCCCGCAAGTCAGGTGAGCGCAGTCGCCACCACCGGCATCTACTGCCGGCCTCAGTGCAGCGCTCGTCCCGACCCGAAGAACGTCTCGCCCTTTCCGACGCCGGTTGCAGCGGAGGCGGCGGGGTACCGGTCGTGCCTGCGGTGCCGACCGGATCGGCACCTGGCTACGGCTTCGCCAACGGGTGTCCCCGGTGCGGTCGCGACGTCGCTCGCGCTGATCAGCGATGGCTTCCTCGACCGCTTCGACGAAGCAGCCCTCGCCGACCGCGTCGGATATTCGACTCGTCAGCTCCGGCGTCTCTTCGAGCAGCATGTGGGGGCGACCCCGGCCTTCGTGGGCCGTTCGCGCCGAGCCCACTTCGCTCGCCGCCTCCTCGATGAAACCGATCTCTCGATGCCGGCCGTGGCCGGTGCCGCGGGGTTCGGCTCGGTGCGCCAGATGAACCGAGTGGTCGAAGGCATCTTCCGGTTCTCGCCGGGTGAGCTCCGACGCAAGCGTCGCAGCGGCGATGTGCTCATCGCTGATGGCGGCCTCCGTCTTCGCCTTCCGTTCGTCGAGCCGCTCGATCGCGCCGCAGCGCTGGCCCACCTGACCCCGAGGGTCACACCCGGGGTCGAGGCGGTCGACGGATCGACGTATCGCCGCACGCTCGAGGTTTGCGGCAACCCAGGGGTGGTCGAGATCGAACTTGGCGGCGACGCCGCCCATCTGGAGATGGTCGCCCACCTGCCCACGTTCGACTCGATCATCGACGATGTCGCCCGGATCCGTTCGATGTTCGGCCTCGACGACGATGCGGGCGCGGCGGAGTCGCATTTCTCGGCCGATCCGCTTCTCGCGCCCCTCGTCGCAGACCACCCCGGACTGCGGGTGATCGGGGGATGGGACCGGTTCGAAACGGCGGTGCGCGTCATCGTCGGCCAGCAGGTGTCGGTCGCGGGTGCGACCACGATCACCGGTCGAATCATCGAGCGTTGTGGCCGCCCACTCCCTGGAGTCGTGCTCGGGCTGACGCACCTCTTTCCCACCCCCCAGCAGCTGGTCGAACTCGACCCCGATGGGCTGGGGATGCCCGGCTCCCGCGTGGCAACGGTGCGTGCTCTCTCAGCTGCCGTTGTTGCTGGAGGTCTCGACCTGTCGACCTCGTCCGAGGAGCTTCGCTGCCAGCTGCTCGATGTTCGAGGCATCGGGCCATGGACGGCCGACCTGATCTCGATGCGGGCGACCAGAGATCCCGACGTGTGTCCGTCCGGCGACCTCGGCATTCGTCACGCCGTCGCCAAGCTGCTCGACCGAACCGACCCTCCGTCCGAGGAGGAGGTCGACGAGATCGCCGAAGTCTGGCGACCCCATCGATCGTTGGCTGCCCAGCACCTTTGGGCCAGCTTGCGTACCGTTTCCGAGAAGGAGAATTCCTGATGCAGATCCGACACCTCGACAGCCCGATCGGCGTGCTCACGCTCGTGGCCTCCGAAGAGGGACTCACCCATGTCTTGTTCGAAGGCCAAGAGCTCGTCGATGTCGGTCTGCCCGATGATCTTCCCGAGCCCGACGCCGACCCGACGCTCGACGCAGCAGCCGATCAGCTCGGCGAGTACTTCGACGGCGATCGGCGCGAGTTCGATCTGCCGCTCGACTTGCGTGGCACCGACTT
>CALKOE010000489.1 GCA_938091985.1 uncultured Acidimicrobiales bacterium
AGGTCGTCGATGGTCGATTGCAGATCGGCGGGTGCGACCTGCTTGAACTCGCGGCTGAGTTCGGTACACCCGTCTTCGTCTACGACGAGCAGCATCTCCGTGATCGCTGTCGCGAGGCGGTGTCGGTGTTCGGCGATGGAGTCGCCTACGCAACGAAGGCCTTTCTGTGCGGCGCGATGTCGCGCCTGGCTCACGAGGAGGGCATGCACCTCGACGTGGCCACCGGGGGAGAGCTCCACGTCGCGCTCAACGCGGGCGTGCCTGGCGATCGACTCGTCCTACACGGCAACAACAAGTCCATGGCCGAGCTTCGTGCGGCGATCGAGGCCGGAGTCGGCCGAATCGTCGTTGACTCATTCGACGAACTCGACCGGCTCGACTCGCTGGCCGCCTCGACCGGGGCGGCCCCAAAGGTGCTGTTGCGCCTCACACCGGGAATCAAGGCCGAGACCCACGACTACATCGCAACCGGTCAGGACGACTCGAAGTTCGGCTTCACCGTGTCGACCGGCGCAGCGGCCGAGGCCATCGAGCGCGCCCGCAACGCCGACTCGGTGGAGCTCATGGGCGTACATGCCCACATCGGCAGCCAGGTGTTCGTCGTCTCGTCCTTCGCCAAAGCGGCTTCGGTGATCGCTGAAGTCGCCGGCCCCTACCACCTGGCAGAGATGTCCGTCGGTGGTGGCCTCGGCGTGCCCTACGTGGCCGATGAGCGCGCCCCCACCATCACCGAGTGGGGCACCGCAGTGCTCGAAGCCTGCGCCGCGGCGGGCGTGACCGCCCGTGTTTCGGCCGAGCCGGGCCGCTCGATCGCGGCAGCCGCCGCGGTCACTCTCTACGAGGTGGGCACCATCAAGCGGCTGCCCGACATCCGAACCTATGTCTCGGTCGACGGAGGCATGAGCGACAACCCTCGACCCGTGCTCTACGGCTCTGGCTACGAGGCGTTCCTGCCTCGCGCGGTCGAAGCCGATCGCTCCGAGACGGTCACCATCGTCGGCAAGCACTGCGAATCTGGCGACGTCTTGGTGCGTGACGCGTCGGTACCGGCCGAGCTCTCGGTGGGCGACATCCTGGGGACGGCGGTGACCGGCGCCTACGGTCACTCCATGGGTTCCAACTACAACAAGGTCACCCGTCCACCGGTGGTGTTCGCGTCGCATGGCGATGCGCGTCTCGTGGTGCGGCGCGAGACGTTCGACGATCTCACCCGGCTCGACGTCTGATCCCATGGGATCTGGTTCTGGTGCCGCCTCGTCGGGGCCGGACGAGGCGATTCACCGGGGCGACGTGTTGTGGCGCGCCACGCTCGATGCCGTGTTGGTTCGGCCGTTGCACGCAACCGAGGTCGTGAAATTGGAAGGGACGGGGCGCGCGTTGTGGGAGGTCCTCAGCGAGCCGTGTTCGTTCGATTCGGTGTGTGCTGAGTTGGCCCGAACCCACGATGCTGATCCCGCCCAGATCGCTGTTGACCTCCGACCGGTCATCGACGATCTCGTCGACCGTGGCGTGGTGAGTCGGTCGAATAGCGGACACACGAGATGAGTGACACCGAGTGGTTGCAGGGCCTCGCCGGCCTCGGGCTCCCCGGCGCAGCGACGCAGCTCGATCTGCCCGTCTCGATCGACGAGGTCGTCGTCGACGCAGCTCGCCACAAGCTCACCGGCGTCCTCGCTGCCGCAGTCGCCGAAGGGGCCGTCGCTCTGGCTTCGGATGACCGCGTCGTGGTGGCGCGGGCCCATGAAAACGCGATGCGCGAAGTGTTGTTGCTCGAGGAGGTGCTGCTCGAAGCCGTCGCGGTGTTGAAAAAAGCGGGGATCGAGCATCGGGTGTTGAAGGGTGCAGCGCTGGCCCACATGGTTCACCTCGACCCGGCCGAGCGTTGTTTCGGCGACAACGACGTGCTCGTCGCGAGCGCCGATATCGATCGCGCCGTGGCTGCGCTCACCGCTGCCGGAGCGACTCGGCCGATGCCGCCGTTGTCGGCGAGCTACGACCGGCGGTTCGCGAAGTCGGTGACGCTGCGCTGGAGCGGAGCGACCGAACTCGACCTTCATCGGACGCTGGCAGCAGGCCCCTACGGCCACGTGATCGATCTCGATGATCTCTTCGGCAACCCAGCCGAGATACTTCTCGCCGGTCGAGCGGTCCACACGCTTCCGGCCGAGCTGCATCTGTTGCACGGCGCCCTGCATGTCGCCTTGGGCGACGTCGACTATCGCCTCGGCAACGTGCGCGATCTTGCGCTCCTCAGTGCCTGGCCGTCGATCGACCACGACCGAGTGATCGAGACGGCGCAGAGATGGGGATGCGCGGCTCCGCTTGCCGAGGGACTGAGAACGACCGCTGGGCTCGGCCACCAGCGCACTCCGATCGAGATGTGGGCGCAGACGCACGTCGCGACCGATCGCGATCGCCGATGGCTCGAGGTGTATCGCCGACGCGACGGACGATTCCGGCGCCAGGCCCTCGCGTCGCTGTCGGTGCTCGGTTGGCGAGACCGGGTGGCGTTCAGCGTCGCCCTCTTGCGCCCCCGCGCAGCCAACTGAACCGCGCGGGAGCAGGTGGAGTCTCGACGAGAAGACCGACCGGACTGAGCCCGGCGATCGCCACGGGCGCGATGTCGATGGTCGGGGTGAGATCGATGCCCGTGAAG
>CALKOE010000490.1 GCA_938091985.1 uncultured Acidimicrobiales bacterium
GTACCGCGAGCGCGAAGAAGGGCCACGCCACACGACCGAAGCGGTTGGCGGCCTTCCTCGGAGCATCAGGTCCGATCTCTCGCAGCACGGGAACCAGAGCGGCCAGGACGATCTGACCGCCGACCCAGACACACGCTGCGAGGATGTGCAGTGAGATTCGGATGGTGTCGAGGTCGAAGTCGTTCACGGCGTCATCGTGACACGGCCGCTCGCCCTCGCGACCAGATCGGTGAATAGCGCGTCGCCGCTCTCGTCGTGGAGCATCTCGGGATGCCATTGCACGGCCACGGCATCGATCGCCTCACCCTCGACTGCCTCGACCCCACCATCGGCGGTGCGAGCGGTGACGACGAGCCCCGAAGCGACGGCCGCGATTGCCTGGTGATGCAGCGAGTTCACAGCGAGCGGACCGGGGCCGTAGATCGCTGCGAGCCGGCTGCCCTCGACGACCACCACCTCGTGGCGGTGGCCGCGGAGCTCGGGGTACATCTCGGCATAGGTCGGGTGCTCGCTGCTCCCCTCTCGCTGGATCTCCTGGATGAGGTCACCACCCAGCGCGACGTTGAGCACCTGGGCCCCACGGCACACCCCGAGCACGGGCATGTCTCGCTCGATCGCGACTCGCGCGACGGCGATGTCGAACGCGTCGGAACCCGGCGCCACCTTGCAGCTCGAGGTGTTTTCCTGGCCGTAGGCGACCGGGTCGATGTCGTGTCCGCCAGTGAGAAGCACGCCATCGACCGCGTCGAGGAGCTCGTCGATCTCGTCGCCCTCGACATGGGCCGCGATGAGCGGCAGGCCCCCGGCTCGGCGCACAGCGTCGGTGTAGTCCGGCGCAATCGTGAGCAGGTCACACTCTGGGTCGAGTGGGGTCTTGAGGTTCCGTCGCCATGGCGTGACGAGGATCCGAGGGCGAGCCAACGTCAGACGGCTCGCTTCGTGAGCGCGAGTCCGTTCGTTCGCATGATCATCTCGGTCTCGGCCGAGGTGAACTCGTGGAGGTCGTCGATGAAGTCGGTGGGTTCGGGCAGTCCCTCGGCGTGGGGCCAATCAGAGCCGAAGAGCATGTGCTCGGCACCGATCTTGTCCTTGAGGTCCAAGAGGTCGTCCTCGTAGTAGGGAGAGACGTAGACCTGACGGCGAAAGACCTCCATCGGGTCTTCGGCGAACATGTGCTTTTGCTGCTTGTAGGTCTTCTCGAACTTCTTGACCAGCGGTTGGACCCACTCTGAACCGGTCTCGATCGTTGCGACACGGATGTTGGTGTGTTCGCTCAGCACGTTCTCGGCAATGAGCGAGGCGAGGGCTTCGGAGATCGGCGAGTAGGTGAGCAGGGACTTGAACGCGTTCTGGCGGAATGCCTCGAACGAGTCGGTCATGCCCCAGTAGTCGCTCATGAACTCATAGCCCGAATCGCCCGAGTGCATCGCCAGGGTGATCCCGTGCTGGTTCATCTTCTTCCAGAACGGATCGTGAGCCGGGTGGCCGAGCGAGCGGCGGCCGCCGTTGCCGTCGGGCACCGAGGAGGGACGCATGTTGACCACACGCACGTCGCGCTCGATCATCCAGTCGAGTTGGTCGAGCGCCCAGTCGACATCGGCCAGCGTGATGTAGCCGGCGGTGAAGATGCGGTCCTTGTAGTTGAGGCCCCAGTCGTCCTCGACCCACTTGTTGAAACCGTCGAAGGCAGTGAGCATGGCCTCGACGTCGTGTTCGAGCGACGACTCCATACCGACGCCGAGCGTCGGGAACATGAAGCACGACTCGAGGTTCTGGCGGTCCATGACCTCCAGGCGCTTGTCGCGATCTCGGTACTCATCGGGGATCGGCACGAGTTCACCGAACGCCGCGACGATGTTGTCCTTCGCGACCTTGCCGCGGAAGTAGTCGTCGAGACAGCCGGGGCGAGCGACGGGGTCGAAGGTCGGGTTCGGAATGAAGCGGTTCACCTTGCCGCCGACGAGCAGGCGCTTGCGGCCGTTGATGTCGGCCCACTGCATGCAGCGCTTGTGCATCTTCGGGTCGACGTGTCGGGTGAACGCGTCTTCCGCTTCGTAGTAGTGATTGTCGGCGTCGAACGCCTGGTAGTCGAGAGCAGCCATGGACCGACTCTAGAAGCCTGCGTGCGGCAGGGCGAACTGTGCATCCGAGGCCGGACACACGATCCGGGGGACCTTTGGCCGATGTGCGAACCACTGACGGGGCTGACGATGGAGACACGACCTCGCCGATCTCTCGGCGACGACCGAGGAGGCCCTATGCACAACCGACGACGACTCAGCATGTGGGCGATCATCTTCGCCGCCGCGACGCTGATCGCATCGAGTTGCGGTGACGACACCATCGACGACACCGCCACAACCAGCAGCAGCACGAGCTCCTCGACGAGTGCCCCGGCGACCAGCACGACGGAAACCCCACCGGTAGCCGCAGTCATGAAAGACGTCGGCGTCTACTTCGTCGCCGAAGTGGGCCAGCCCGCTCGCGGTGGCGTGGTCGAGGCCCTCGCCGGGTCGATCCGCTCGATCGAAGTGAACGAGGACGCGACGGCCGATCAACTGGCCGAGGAAACGCTTGCCGTTCTCCTCAGCGGCCCAAGCGAGCTC
>CALKOE010000491.1 GCA_938091985.1 uncultured Acidimicrobiales bacterium
ATCGGCCCAGGCCTTCCCGCTCAGGCCGGCCTCACGCTTCTCGTCGGGGGTCATCGGTGCGTTCTCCTCGCAGTCGTCGGGGCAGCCTCAACCAACGGGACATGGGCCGTCAACCGACGAAGCGGTAGCGGTGTTGGCGGCGCCCTACGATTCCGCGATGTCACATACCGATGCGGTGATTCACTTCGATGCGCGCCGAGTTGTCGGCGAGTTGGACCGGCGCGTGTTCGGCGGGTTCCTCGAACACATGGGCCGAGCCGTCTACGAGGGCATCTACGAGCCGGGGAGCCCGCTCGCCGACGAGGACGGACTACGAACCGATGTGATGGACGCGCTGCGGCGCCTCGAGATGCCAGTGGTGCGGTACCCGGGTGGCAACTACGTGTCGAACCACGACTGGCGCGATGGCATCGGCCCAGCGCAAGACCGACCCACGCGGCCCGACTTCGCCTGGAGGTCCATAGAAACGAACGAATTCGGCACGGATGAGTTCATGAATTGGTGCGACAAGATGGGCACCCGACCGATGATGGCGGTCAACCTCGGCACGGGAACTCCTCGCGAGGCTGCAGCACTCGTTGAGTACTGCAACCTGCCTGCGGGCACCGCCGACGCGGACCTGCGCGTGGCCAACGGCAATGCGGCGCCGTATGGCGTGGAGGTCTGGTGCCTCGGCAATGAGATGGACGGGCCGTGGCAGGCCGGCCACGTTCCCGCGCAGACCTATGCCGAAAAGGCGCTGACGGCATCACAACTCATGAAGGGCATCGATCCGCTGATCGAGACCATCGCGTGCGGTTCGAGCATGCGAGGACTCCCGAGCTATCTGCACTGGGACGAGACCGTGCTCGACCACTGCTGGGACAGCATCGACTACCTGTCGGCGCACCGCTACAGCCGCAATCACGACGACACGCCATCGTTTCTTGCCGAGGGCGTGGTGGTCGACGAGATCATCAACGACTATCGATCGCTCTTCCAGGTCGTGAAGTCGCGGAAGAAGAGTCGCCACGATGTTCATCTGAGCTTCGACGAGTGGAACGTCTGGTACCGCGAGATGAACATGAACGGGGAGTGGACGACTGCCCCGCACCTGATCGAGGAGGTCTACAACCTCGAGGACGCGCTCGTATGCGCCCAGTATCTCCACAGTTTCATCCGCAATGCCGACGTCGTGAAGGTCGCCTGCATCGCGCAAATCGCCAACATCATCGCCCCGATCCTCACCCGCACCGACGACCTGCTCGTGCAGAGCATCTTCTGGCCGTTTCAGATGATCAGCGCAACAGCATCGGGCGTGGCGCTCGAGCCGTTCGTCGACGCGCCGATGATCGCCACGCAGCGGCGTGGCGAGGTGTCCGCACTCGACGTCGCCGCGACGCATGACCCGGCTGCGGCGACGGCAATGGTGTCGGTTGTCAATCGTTCGACAGCCGATGCGATCGACACCAGTGTCGAGTTGGCCGGGCTTGTTCCAAGCGCCGTCTCGGCCCGCCAGGTCCATCACACCGATCCGAAGGCACACAATTCCTGGGAGAGGAGGAATGTCGTTGTGCCGACCGACGTCGACGTTGCGATCGTGCCCGAGGGGCTGCGACTGACGGTGCCGCCGCTGTCGCTGACCACGGTGCAGTTGACACTCGCGTAGAAG
Organism: uncultured Acidimicrobiales bacterium; assembly: GCA_938091985.1. GTDB lineage: Bacteria > Actinomycetota > Acidimicrobiia > Acidimicrobiales > Aldehydirespiratoraceae > JAJRXC01. Next base: position 1,652 of record CALKOE010000491.1, read on the forward strand.
TAGACGACTGCTACCGTCCGGCGATGTCGACTGTCTTCATCCATGGCGTGCCGGAGACCCCGGTGATCTGGGACGCGCTGATCGATGCGCTCGAGATGTCGGACGCGATCCGGCTCCGGCTGCCGGGATTCGGCAGTGCGCTCCCGGATGGGTTCGAGCCGACGATGGACCGCTATGCCGACTGGCTCGAAGCCGAACTCTCGCGCATTGATGGACCGATCGACCTCGTGAGCCACGACTGGGGAGCCTTGCTGGCCATGCGGGTCAACAGTCGCAACCCGTCGTTACTGCGCTCATGGGTCACTGACATGGGGAATCTCGAAGACGACTTCGAGTGGCACGACACCGCCCGCACCTGGCAGACGCCGGGCGAGGGCGAAGCCTTCATGGAAGGAATCCTCGGCATCTCCGATGCCGAACGTGCTGAGCTTCTGGGTGGCCTCGGCATCGAGGCAGCGATCGCCGCCAGGCTCAGTCCCGAAGTCGATGCCACGATGGGCGACGCGATCTTGGCGCTCTACCGGTCAGCCATTTCGATCGGACCCGACTGGGGCCCCGGAATCAGCAAGATCACAGTGCCGACGCTCGTGATCGAGGCGGCGCTGGATCCGTTCCGGTCGCCCGGCGCCACGGCTGCATTGGTCGACCGCACCGGAGCGCACACGGCCTTGCTCGAAGAGTCAGGTCATTGGTGGATGACCACACACCCCGCAGACGCCGCGGCGACGATCCGCGCCTTCTGGTCGGGACTCTAACCGGCGTCAGCCGAGGGCGTCCATGGCGTATTGGCGGGCGGTCGTGTAGTCGGCCTTGCCGTTCGGAGCGCGCGGGACGTGGTCCACGAAGACCACCGACTTCGGTGCCTTGAAACGGGCGAGTTCCTGCTTCACCGAGTCGATGACAGTGGACTCCTCGACCGTGGTGCCCTCGGCCACACTCGCGACCGCGGTGACGGCCTGGCCGAACTTGTCATCGTCGACACCGACCACCAAGCAGTCGATCACGCCCTCGACCCGCTTCACTGCTTCCTCGACCTCCTCGGGGAAGATCTTCTCGCCGCCGGAGTTGATCACCTGGCTCCCTCGGCCCAGCAAGATGAGGGCTCCGTCGGCCGCGACCATCGCCAAGTCGCCCGGGAACGAATAGCGCACACCGTCGATCACTCGGAATGTCTTGGCTGACTTCTCCTCGTCCTTGTAGTAGCCGAATGGGACGTTGCCGCCGGCGGCGACCATGCCGACTTCGTCGCTGCCCG
>CALKOE010000492.1 GCA_938091985.1 uncultured Acidimicrobiales bacterium
TAGCCACGCGCCTCCGCCGACTCGCGAACACGCTGATCGAGATCCGCCTGGCCGGTGACGTTCACGAACAGGTCGTAGACCTCGTCGGCTGGACGCTCGACGCCACGGAGGTCGGCATCGTCGAACAGCGTGAGATAGGTCGCCGCGTCGATGCCAGTCAGTTCGCCCTGAGCAGAAGCCGGCGCCGCGGTCAGGAGCGCGATGCTCAGGATGGCGCAGAGCGCACGTCGAAATTCAGCCACCGGGGAACGGTACGACACGGCGAGCCACCCACGCGGCAGTTCCACTCAACAGTGCGGCAGAACCGGAGAACCGCAGGATCGTCGGGAACCGCGTGAAGAAGTGGCGCACGCCGCCGGCAGCATCAGCGAAGAGCACGTCGAACGACGCCAACACGCCGATCGCGCACACGATCAGGCTGGCCGCGGTGACCAACGAGCGAAGCCGCGGGGTGACATCGGCCGCGGGTGTGGTGGCGACCAGAACCGCCGCGCCGAGGGTGAGTAGGCCAGTGGTCGGCGTAGCCCCGGTGAGGGCACTGCGGAACCCGTTGCGATCCAGCTGCCCGTCGATCAGTCGAATCAGGATCGGCGAGACCGCGATCAAGACCGCAACAAGCGCCAAGACGATCGCCACGAGCTCACGGGCCTCATCCCACGGCACCGGGGCCGGTCCGAAGTCGTCGGGACCGGCGCGATCCATCGATCAGCCGGCCAACGCCAGGATCGCCTCGTTGGCGAGCTGATCGATCGGGCCGGGCACGAGGCCGAATCCGATGGTCAGGGCCAGCGCAACACCAACGGCCAAGGCCGCAGTGGGGTGCACCGAGATCGGCTCCTTCGCATCGTCGTCCGCCGTACCGAGATACATCGACAGCACGATGCGCAGGTAGAGGAACGCCGAGATGACGGCCGAGATCATGGCGACCACAGCGAGCCAGAACGAACGAGCATCCACGGCAGCACCGATGATCTCGAACTTGGCCACGAAGCCAGTGGTGAGCGGCACGCCCGCCTGCGCGAACAAGAAGAGGGTGAGTGCGAAGGCCAGCATGGGGTTGCGCCCACCGAGGCCGTCGAGGTCGTCGAGGCTGGTGCCACGATCGCCTCGGCCGGAGACGATGGAGAGCACGCCGAACGAGCCGACCACCATGAAGGTGTAGGCCGCTGCGTAGAAGACCACCGCGGCGACGCCGCGATCGGTAGCTGCCTGCACGCCGACGAGGATGAACCCGGCGTGTGAGATCGAGGAGTACGCGAGCATGCGCTTCGCGTCGCGCTGGACCACGGCGAGGATTGCACCCACGAGCAGCGTCGCGACGGCGAGGGCGTAGATCGCGGGCTGCCAGTCTGCTCGGTAGTCGAGGAACGTCAGGTAGAAGACCCGCAGCAGCGCTGCGAAACCGGCCGCCTTCACGGCGGAGGCCATGAACGCGACGACCGGAGTGGGGGCGCCCTGGTACACGTCGGGCGTCCAGGAGTGGAACGGAACTGCAGCGACCTTGAATCCGAATCCGACAAGCAGGAACGCAAAGCCGGCCAGCAGCATGGCGTTGTCGGCAATCACCACCTGATCGAGGTAGTCACGGATCTCGACGAGGTTGAGCGAGCCCGTCGCGCCGTAGACCATGGCGATTCCGTAGAGCAGGAAGGCGGAGGAGAAGGCGCCGAGCACGAAGTACTTGAGGCCGGCCTCCAACGACTCAGCTCGGCGGGAATGCATCGCGGCCATCACGTAGACAGCAATCGAGAGCGTCTCGAGGGCGAGGAACAACACGATGAGATCGTTGGCCCCGACCATCAACACGCCGCCGGCGGCCGAAAGCATCAGCAGGACATACATCTCGACGCCGTCGATGCCTTCTCGGCGCAGGTAGTTGTCGAGCAGCAGCGCCGTGAGGGCGACCGCCAGCGCGATCACACCGCCGAAGACCAGGGCGAACCCGTCGACGCCGTACTGCGTGCCGAAGGCAGCGATGGGGCCGCCCTGCGGGCCAATGCCGAGAAGGACGTCGTCGCCGCTCGGACCGACGAAGCGGAACGAGTCGGTCCAGAGCTCGACGGTCGCCACGAACGAGATGAGGCCGACGCCAACGGTGAAGGCCGCATCGAAACCGATCTCCAGCGAACGCACGAAGGCGGTCGAGAGTACGAGCACAGCAAACAGCGCCACGTAGAAGAGCGGCTCACCGATGTCGTCGCGGAGGCCGGCGAGAGGCACGTCGTTGCCAACCAGGCCGCCGACGACCCACATGCCGAGCACGGTCACCGGGCCCAGGGCCGCTGTGGCCGTGGCGTTGAGATCGTCGGGCATCCGCTTGACGATCGAGCGGAACATGATCAAGAGAACGGCGCCCGCGGCGAGCGCAAGCACAGGGGCGAGTCCGGCCCAGATGATTTCGGGCGTGTCGACGGGATCACTCAGCTGAAACTGCATCAGTGGTCCCCTTCCTCTTCGCCTTCGCCATCGCCGCCGTGGTCACCCTCGACCGGAGCGATGATGTCGGCAGTTGGCTCTTCGAAGTCTTCGACGTGGAACTCGACATGGGCGATGAGGGCGTCGACGGCCGGTTCCATGCGTTCGATCACCGGCTTCGGGTAGACGCCCATGAAGACGATGCCCACGAGGAACGGCGCCATGATGAGGCCCTCCCGGAACGTCAGGTCTTGCATGGTGGCGTTGTCGCCTTCGGCCGGTCCGTGGAACACCCGCTGGTAAGCCCAGAGCAGGTAGAGCGCAGCGATGATCACGCCGGTTGCGGCCACGACAGCCCACCAACGATGGGCAGCGAACGCACCGAGCAGGGTGAGGAACTCGCCGACGAATCCGTTGAGGCCCGGCAGGCCGACCGAGGAGAGCATCACGACCATGAAGACGCCGGCGAAGATCGGTGCAGGCTTTTGAAGACCGCCGAGTTCGCTGATCTCACGGGTGTGGCGCCGGTCGTAGATCCAGCCGACAAGGAGGAACAACGCGCCAGTCGAGAGGCCGTGGTTCACCATCTGCAGGATGCCGCCCTCGATGCCCTCGGTGTTGAGCGAGAAGGTGCCGATCACGATGAAGCCGAGGTGGGCCACCGATGAATAGGCGACGAGGCGTTTGAGATCGCGTTGCATCGTGGCCGCGATGGCGCCGTAGATGATGCCGATCGTGCCGAGGGTGACCAGTGCCGGCGCAAACCAGACGGCGGCCTCGGGGAAGAGGTAGACACCGAAGCGCAAGAAGCCGTAGGTGCCGAGCTTCAACATGACGGCGGCCAAGATGACCGAGCCGGCGGTCGGCGCGTTGGTGTGGGCGTCGGGCAGCCAGGTGTGGAACGGGAAGAGCGGCACCTTCACGGCGAACGCGAGCGCGAACGACAAGAAGATCCATCGGGCGGTGGTGGTGGCGATCGCCTGCGACTCGGCGAGTTCGACGAGGTTGAACGTGAGCACACCCGTCTCTGCCTCGTTGAGGAACGCCAACGACAGGATGCCGACGAGCATGAGCGCCGAACCGAACATCGTGTAGATGAAGAACTTCGTCGCTGCGTAGGCCCGCTCGCCGTGGCCCCACTTGCCGATGAGGAAGTACATCGGGATCAGCACGATCTCGAAGAAGACGAAGAAGGCGAAGAGGTCGAGGGCCAAGAAGACCCCCATGCATCCGGCCTCGAGCACGAGGAGCCAGGCAAAGTACGCCTTCGGATCGTGTTCGGCGTCCATCGCGATGATTGCCATCGGGAAGATCAGACCGGTGAGCACCACCAGCCACAGCGAGATGCCATCGACGCCGAGCGTCCACGAGATGCCGAGGCTCTCGATCCAGGAGTGCGTGTCGACGAGTTGAAAGTCGGCCGAACCGGTCTGGAAGTCGGTGAGGACCCAAACGGCGAGACCGGCCGTGGCGCCCGAGACCAAGAAGGCGACCTGCTTGAAGTGCTCAGGGCGGCTCTTGGGAAGCACCAGCAGGAGCAAGGCGCCGAGCACCGGCAGGATCACCAGTGCGGACAGCACAGGGAAGCTGGCGGCGACGGAGTCGGTCGCTTCGGTGGCGAGAAGAAGAGAAGACATCAGAAGTTCGCCCTCGAAAGGAACCAGACGAGCAGGGCAATCGCGCCGATGGCGACCATGGCTGCGTAGGAGCGCACCAGGCCGGACTGCAGCCGGCGCAGCTGACCACCGCCGTCACGCACGATTCGGCCGACGCCGTTGACGGCGCCGTCCACGAAGGTGGCGTCGAACCAGGCAACGAAGTCGAAGCCCTTGCGGCCGGGGCCACCCATGAAGTTCGAGATCGACTCGTCGTAGCGCCAGCCCCGAGCCAGGATCGGCCGCTCGATCTTGGAAGCGGGGTAGCGACCCTGCAGGTAGACGGCCACGGCGGCTGCGATGCCGGCCAAGCCGCCGGCGACAGCCACGATCGCGAGCATCCACTTGACGCTGGCCGAGCTCGTGAGGTGGGCCGGGTGGACGAGCGTGGGCTCGAGCCAGTGATCGAGGAAGTGCAGATCGCTCGTGAACGGCAGGTTCATGACGCCGGCCACCATGGCGGCGCCGGCGAGAATCACGAGCGGCAACGTCATTTGCCACGGCGACTCGTGGGGGTGGTACTCACGTCGAGCGCGAGCAGCCTCGGGGAGATCCTCGACCGACATGTCGCCGAGCGCCGGCGCGTTGAACAAATCGAACTCGATGGAACTCGATCCCATGGATGCCGCAGCGACGTTGGCCACCTGGGCCTGCGCCGCACGCACCGCATCGCGGGCACTCTCGACTGCGGCGGTGGCTTCCTCGGCCGCCACTCGAGCCTTCTCGACTCCGTCGGTTGCCTTCTCGAGGTTCTTGTTGGCCTTCTCGACAGCCTTCTCGTCGGCCTGGTCGACCTCGGCCAACTCCGTCTGACGGGTGACCAACTTCTCTTGAGCCTTCTCGAACTTCTCTGTGGCCTTCACCACAGCCTCTTCGGCACCACCGATGCCGGCCTCGGCTTCGGTGACCGCGTCTTCGGCGGCCTGGATCTTCGCGGCAGTGAGTTCTTCGAGTTCTTCGGGCCGCACGTCGGCGAAGCGATAGCGCCCGAAGAAGGTCATGAAGACCTGGCGGCTCATGTAGAAGGCAGTGAGGATCGCGGTGATGAAGCCGACGGCCCACAGCGCAACGTTGTCTTCCCAGGCGAAGGCCAGGATCTCGTCCTTCGACCAGAAGCCGGCGAACGGTGGGACACCGGCGATGGCCAACCAGCCGATGATGAACGTGATCGAGGTGATCGGCATCAGCTTGCGCAGGGCGCCGTAGTGGCGCATGTCCTGGTCGTCGTCCATGCCATGGATGACCGAGCCGGAGCCGAGGAAGAGCAGCGCCTTGAAGAAGGCGTGGGTGATCATGTGGAAGATCGCGGCCACGTAGGCGCCGGTGCCGATGGCGAGGAACATGTAGCCGAGCTGGCTCACGGTCGAGTACGCCAGCACCTTCTTTATGTCGTTCTGTGCGACGGCGATCGTGGCGGCAAACAGTGCGGTGGCGGCACCGACCCAGGCGATGGTGGTCGGGGCCCATGCGGCCGACACGTCGATCACGCCGTTCATGCGGGTGAGCAGGTAGACGCCGGAGGTGACCATGGTTGCGGCGTGGATGAGGGCCGACACCGGCGTCGGACCGGCCATGGCGTCGGGGAGCCAGACGAACAGCGGAATCTGGGCGGACTTGCCGGCCGCGCCCACGAGCAGCAGGAGCGTGATGGCGGTAGCCGTCGAGGTCGACAGGCCGCTCGCGCTCGCGAAGATGTCGGTGTACTGGATCGAACCGATCGTCGTGAACGTGAGGAACATGGCGACCATGAATCCCCAGTCACCGATGCGGTTGGTGACGAACGCCTTCTTACCGGCCGAGGCATTGGCCTCATCGGTGAACCAGAACGAGATGAGGAAGTAGGAGCACGCACCCACGCCTTCCCATCCGAGGAAGGTGAGCAACATGTTGTCGCCCAGCACGAGCATGAGCATCGAGAAGGCGAAGAGGTTCAGGTAGAGGAAGAACTTCGAGAACTTCGGATCGCCATGCATGTAGCCGATCGAGTAGAGATGGATCAGCGCGCCGACACCGGTGATGAACAGCGTCATCGTCACCGACAGCGGGTCGACCAGGAAGCCGACGTCGACCGAGAAGTCGCCGGCGGGCACCCACTCGAAGAGCGTCTGCACGTATTGACGATCGTGGGCGTCTTCGCCCAGCAGGCCGAGGTAGACGACCACCGAGGAGACGAACGAGCCGCCCATCGCGAGCGTGGCGATCCAACCGGCGCGCGGCTCGCCCAACTTCGGACCCATGAGCATCAGCAACACGAACCCGGCCAGCGGGAACGCGGGGATCAGCCAGACAGCTTCGACCATGGCCCTAACCCCTCAACACCGAGATGTCGTCGGCACTCGCGCCGAGGCGGCGGCGGTTGATGGCGACCACGAGGGCCAGACCCACCACCACTTCGACAGCAGCAACCACCAACACGAAGAACACGGCGATCTGACCGCCGACGTCGTTGAGCTCGGTGCCCATCGCCACGAACGTGACATTGACCGCGTTGAGCATCAGTTCGACACACATGAACATGACCAGCGGGTTGCGCCGGATCAGGAGACCGACGGCCCCGATCGAGAAGAGGACGGCGGAGAGCACGAGGTACCACTCGGTGCTGACTTCGATGGCGCCGATCACGACTCGTCCTCCCCGGACTCGTCGGACGATGACTCGGCGGGCGCATCGTGCGCGTCGCCGTGGTCGCTGTCGTTGCCGCCGAAGGGCGCGGCTGCGGGAATGGCCATCGAGGCCGGTTCGAGATCCTCGAGCAGGTCCTCGCCGCGCACACTACGGGTGAGAACGACAGCAGCGATGACGGCGATGGTCAACAGACCAGCGGTGATCTCGAACGAGAGTGCGTAGTCGCTGAAGAGCACGCGACCGATGCGTTCGACGTCGGTGTATTCGCTCGTGAGCGCCTTGTCGCCCAGACCGCGCACCTGTCCGGTGAGGCCGTCGGACGCGATGATCGTGGTGACGATGCCGAGCCCGAGCAGGGCAGCGCCGACGATGACGGCGATGGGCCGTTGGCCGGCGATCGGCTCTTTGATCTGCCACTCTTCGGCCTTGTCGACGCCGAGCAGCATGATCACGAAGAGGAACAAGATCACGATCGCGCCGGCGTAGACGACGATCTGCACCGCAGCCAGGAAGTGCGCCTCTTGCACGACGAAGAGAAGCGCCACACCCATGAGGGTCTGCACGAGGAAGAGCGCCGAGTGGACCGGGTTCTTGGACCCGACGACGCCCAGCGCACCGGCCAGGATGATGATCGCGCCGACAACGAAGGTGATGGTCTCAGCGGTCACGAGTCGGACCCTTCCGCCGGGACCTGATCGACAGCCGGGGCGCCGGCTTGACCGAGTTCGGGCTCGCGCACGCCATAACCGAGCTCGCCGGCCCAGTGCACGACACCCTCGTAGCGGTGATCGCCTGAGGGAGAGGTGGCGCGCATCCAGCCCGACGTCATGACGTCGTCGCCTTCACGCCAGTCCTCCCACGGCATCTTCTGGGGCAAGCCGTCGTCGCCGACCACGAGCTCGTTCTTCGTGTAGATCGCGTCGTCGCGGTTCGTGAACGAGAACTCGAAGAGCTTCGATTCGGTGATGGCCTGTGTGGGGCACGCCTCGACACAGAGGTCGCAGTGGATGCAGCGCAGGTAGTTGA
>CALKOE010000493.1 GCA_938091985.1 uncultured Acidimicrobiales bacterium
GTCGCAATAGAGCTCAACGGCCGACCCCGCGTCGTGCTCGATGGGGCCACCCCGGCCGAGGAACTCGACGACCTCATTGCTCGGACCACTTGACATCACGCTGTCACACGGGGTCTCTAAGATACGAACATATGTTCGATCCACTCGAAGAGCTCGGGACAATCGACACGGCGCTCGAGACGCTGCTCGGCGCACCGGTGTCGGTCGGGTCGGCCCGCGAAGCCGCAGCCCTGATTCGCACGCTCGAGACGTGCAATCGTCGGCTACGGGCTCTGCAGCTCCAGGTGCAGGCCGAGGTCGATGCGTCAGGGGTCTACGCGGCAGACGGACACCCGTCGGCCAAGGTGATGACCCGCCATTGCGCCCGGCTCTCGCCGGGCTCCGCGGCAGCCCGCGAGCGAGGCACCCGAATGGCCCGGGCGCTGCCCGAGGTTGGTGCCGCGCTCGAGCGCGGCACCTTGGGCATCGACTACTTCGATCTAGTGGGCAGGGTGTGGAGCAACACTCGCGTGCGCGACCACATGGTCGAAGCCCAGAGTTGGTTCCTCCGCATTGCCGCTCGCTTGGCCTATCGCGACTTCGAGACAGAGGTCCGCACCTGGGAGCGGTTGGCCGACGCCGATGGTGCCGAACCGGCCAACAGCCGCAACCACGAGAACCGCGATGCCCGCCTCACCCAAGACCCTGTCGATCTCGGTTGGCAATGGTCCGGTGGGTGCGGCGCCATGCAGGGCTCCCAGATCGATGAGATCCACGAGCGCTACCTGTCAGCCGAGCGGCTCGCCGACTGGGAGAAGGCGCGAGCCGAGCACGGCGACGACGCCACGGCAGCGCACCTCCCGCGCACCGAAGCGCAGCGTCGCGCCGATGCGCTGTGGCAGATCTTTCAAGACGCCTCGGCCAACCCCGCGTCGGCCTGTCCCGAGATCGTCCACAACATCGTGTGGGACGCAGCGACGATGGAAGAACTCGCCCGGCGATTCGGAGGGCAACAACCACGGCCGCTCGATCCGACCACCTCGGTGTGTCGCACACTCGACGGCGTGGCGCTCGATCCGTCCGAGGCATTCGCCTCGGTGCTCGTCGACAAGCTCCGTCGGGTCGTGGTCGATGCGGCCGGCGTGGTGATCGATCTCGGCCGTGCTCGTCGCTTCACCGGCGGCGCTCGCCTGGCCGTGCAGATCTCAGACTCACACTGCCCGTGGCCCGGATGCGAGGTGCCCACCTCGGTCTGCGAGATCGATCACTCGGTCGATCACGCCCGAGGCGGCGAGACCCACCCGCACAACGGCGGACCCTTCTGTGGGCGCCACAATCGCCACAAACAGAAAGGTTTCGCCGTATGGCGCGACCCCTCTGGGGTGTGGCACACCTACCGGCCTGACGGGTCGGAAGTCTGATTCCCCTATTCAGGCCGCCACGACTTGGGCCGGTCGGGCCGACGCGGGCGCTGTCGCTCGTCGCTGTCCGCTCAACGACGCAATCGCCGCCATCACCTCGTCGGTGATCTCACGCTTCACCGCCCCCGTCGGCCGCTCGCAGCTCCACCGCCCCAAGTCGATCGGTGCTCCGAACTTCAGCGTGATGGGCGAACGCCGGGGCAGGAGCGAATCGGGAGCCATCGCGGTGTCGGTCCCGGTGATACCGACCGGGATGATCGGCGCACCGCTCTTGATGGCGAGATGGGCAACGCCCACATGACCATCGTGTAGGAGTCCGTCGCGAGAGCGGGTGCCCTCAGGGAAGATCCCGACGATCTCGCCGGCCCTGAGACGATCGACGGCGGCACCGAGGCTACGGCCCACACCCCGACCGCTGCGATCGACCGGGATCATGCCAGCCGCGGGGAACAGTCGGCGAGTGACCGGGCTCGACAGATACTCGACCTTGCCCAGGAAGCTCACCTGGCGGCGACCCGAATACATCAGCAGCACAGAGTCGAGAAACGACAGATGGTTGGCGGCGAAGATCACACCGCCAGCAGTGGGCACATTCTGAAGCCCCTGGCGGTCGACATCGAGCCATGCTCTGTGGAGCGGCGCACTGAGTCGGCGCACGCTCCAGTAGCGGCGACCGATGTCGTGAAGTTCGGGAGTGGGCGGAGCAGCCAGTCGTGCCATGGCTGAGACTCTGCAGAACTCACATGGCAGCTGTATCGCCGCCACGTGAACAAGAGATTTCCACAACCTGTCGATCGCACAGACGGAGCGCCAGTCGTTCAGGACTCAGTCGTTCAGGACTCAGTCGTCCAACACCTTGCCTCTCATCCGGGGCACCACCATCGGCGCGTGCAACGAGCAGTACTCCTGCTCGTTGTAGACGCTCAGTTGGGTGACACACCCGGACTCGCCACACACACGGCCGTTGGCCGAGCGCGGGAGATTTCGCTCGATACTCGTGAACCGTTCACCTTGGACTCGCATGCCCTTGGAAACGACGACGGAGCCCAAAAGGTTCCAACATCGGCACGGAAATGTTGTCTAGCGACCCATCTCGTTGCGGATCGCTTCGGCGATTCGATTGCGCAGCGCTTCGGGCACCTTCTCCTGGCAACGCATCGACACGACCTGGCGAAGCTCGGTCTCGAAGACGTAGCGATCACCACACGGCGAACAGAGATCGAGGTGGGTGCGAATGATGGTGCGCTTCTGGATGGTGAGCTCACCATCGAGATACGTGTAGAGCTCGGCCAGCGCTTGCTGACAGTCGGGGTTTCCCTCGCAGGGATCGGGTTCGGCGGTGGGTCCCATGATCAGATCTCGTCGCTTGTGTCGGCACCGACGATTGCGGGTTCCGGCTCGTCCGGAAGCAGCCGTCGCTCTTCTGCAAAGTCATACAACCGCTTCTGCAGCTGCTTTCTTCCACGATGCAGCCGGCTCATCACGGTGCCGATCGGAATGTCGAGCATCTCGGCGATTTCCTTGTAGGCGAAACCCTCGACATCAGCCAGCAAGATCGGGAGGCGATAGTGCTCGGGAAGGTCTTCGACCGCGGTCTTCACCTCGGCCTCGCCGAAGAGATCCATGAGCTCGTCTTCGGCGCTGCGACCGAGCGCTGCGCCCTCGAGTCCACCGATACGGCGGTA
>CALKOE010000494.1 GCA_938091985.1 uncultured Acidimicrobiales bacterium
AGGCGGGCGGCCAGCCCGGCCCGGAGGTGTCGACACTCAAGCTCCAGGGGTCGGCGCTGAGCCGCAGGATGCGCGACGTCGGCCTGGGTGCGCTCGGAGCGGCCGGCATGCTCGATCACGACGACGCACCGATCGACGGCCTCTTTCACCGCTACGCCCTCTTCACTCCCGCCGCGTCGATCGCCGGCGGGAGCGACGAGGTCCAACACAACATCATCGGCGAGCGGGTGCTCGGCCTTCCCCGCGAACCCGGCGAGGCCGAGCAGCGCGATCTGCCCTGGTCGGAGCTCCCACGTAGCTGAATGGCTCAGCGCCGGGTGGGCGGCTGGACGTATTGCCAACCGAATCGACCCTTGATGCACAGATGGCCGTGGGTGACGGAGTGATCGGCCGGTGATGTCACCTTCACGATCTTGTCGTCTTGCGTGTGGAGCTCGAGATTGCAGCCGACGCCGCAGAAGGAGCACACGGTCGTGGTGACGTCTTGCTCCTCGGGGCGCCAATCCCCGGCATTGCGCATGTCGAATTCGGTCTTGAACTGGATTGCCCCTGTGGGACAGACCCCGATGCAGTTGCCGCAGTAAACGCAGGCGGATTCGGGGAGCGTGACGTCGAACTCGGTGGAGATCCGGGCGTCGAATCCGCGGCCGCTCACCGCGATGGCGAACGTGTGTTGCGCATCGTCGCCGCAGGCCTCGACACACTTGTAGCAAAGCACGCACTTGTCGTAGTCACGGATGTAGAGATCGTCCTGGATCTTGGGTTGCTCGGAGATCCGCTGGGCAGGGACTTCGGGTTGGTCGTATCGGTCGGGTTCGGCCCCGTAGTGGTCGATCCACGCCGCGAGATCAGTGGCCTGGCTGAGGTCGACACCTGAGCCCAGGAACTCGAGCACCATCTTTCGGCTGTGCCGGACCCGCTCGGAATCGGTCTCGACCGCCATCCCCTCTTCGGCCGGACGGGCGCACGATGGCACCAGCGCGCGAGCGCCCTCGACCTCGACGACACACACGCGACACACGCTGACCGGCGTGAGGTTCTCTGCCCAACAGAGGGTGGGCGTCTCGATGCCCGCCGACTCACACGCCTTGTGGATCGACGTCCCCGCGGGGACGCTCACCTCCCGCCCGTCGATCGTGAGGCTCACCGGCGTCTCGATGTCGGTCATGTGCGATTGCCGATCAGGCCGAGGTCGAGTGCGGAGTTGATTGCCGATGCCGCGGTGTGGCCGAGCCCACAGATCGACGCGTCGACCATCACACGTGCCATGTCGTCGATCAATGCTCGACGGTCGTCGCTGAGCGAACCGGAGCGACCGAGCTGCACCATGGTCTCGTGTTGACGGAGGGTCCCCACCCGGCAGGGCACGCACTGGCCGCAGCTCTCGTTGCGGAAGAACTCAGAGATCCGGGTGCACACCGCGGTCATGTCGATCTCGTCGGTGAACGCCATGACAACCCCTGAGCCGAGCGTGGTCCCGCGCTCCCGGGTGTCCTCGAGCGTCAGCGGCATGTCGAGCGCTTCGGGACCCACGAACGAGCCGGCGGCGCCACCCATCAACACCGCAGCCAGCGTGCCGCTGCCGGTGAGACCACCGGCGAGTGCGAGTACGTCGCCGAGCGTGATGCCGAACTCGACCTCGTAGACGCCGGGCTTCGCCACTCGCCCCGACAGACAGAGGAGCTTCGTGCCGGGCGACCCCTCGGTGCCGCGGCCGCGATATGCATCGGCGCCGTGGGCCACGATGTCGAGCCCGTTGAGCAGGGTCTCCGGGTTGTTGATGGCCGTTGGCTCGCGAAAGAGACCGTGGGTCGTCGGAAACGGCGGCTTGCTGCGGGGCTCCCCGCGGAACCCTTCGAGGGACGCGAAGAGCGCCGTCTCCTCGCCGCAGATGTAGGCGCCAGCGCCCCGTCGGATCTCGATGTCGAAGGAGTGGCCGGATCCGGCGGCGTCTGGTCCGAGTAGACCGGCGGCCCGCGCCTGTTCGATCGCGTTCTGGAGCCGGGCCGTCGCCAACGGATATTCGCCGCGGATGTAGATCCAACCGTTCTCAGCGCCGGTCGCGAAGCCGGCCAACGTGAGCGACTCGATGACCGCGAAGGGATCGTTCTCCATGACCACGCGGTCCTTGAAGGTGCCAGGCTCGCTCTCGTCGCAGTTGGCCACCACGTGCTTGGGTCGGCCCTGCTCAGCGGCGACGGCTCGCCACTTCACGCCGGTCGGGAAGGCGGCACCGCCTCGCCCGGAGAGTCCGGAATCGGCGATCGCGTCGCAGACCCCCTCGGGCCCGAGCTCGATCGCCCGAGCCATCGAGGTGTAGCCGCCGTTGGCCCGATACGACTCGAGCGACGTCGGGTCGACCACACCGACGTTGGCAAGAAGTCGCAGCGAGGGCTCACCGTGCTGCGGAACCCGAATGTCGACGGCAACTGCGTCGGCCGGCACGTGGTCGGATTCACCGACACCCTGCACGAACTGAGCGGGCGCACGCTCGCATTGGCCAAGACACGGCGACCGATGGACGTGGCCGCCCGCGGTCTCGATGTCGGCGATCAGTTCTTCGTTGCCGGCGATCTGGCACGCGGCATCGACACAGACATGGGTGACGGCGTCGGTGTGGTCCGGCTCATCGACGCGAAACATCTCGTAGAACGTGGCGACGCCGTAGGCCTCGGCCGGCGGCACCTGGAGCAGGTCGCACACATGGTTGAGGCCGCCGGGACTGATCCATCCCTTGGCGTTCTGCAGCGCATGGAGCGCCGGCAGCAGCAGATGTCGCCGCTCACGGCGACGAGCGCCTCCCCCGATGACGAGCCGCTCGGTCTCATGAACGACCGCCGGGTCGTTGCCGATCGCCGCGGTGATCGCCGCGATCTCGAGATCGTCAGCAAGGTCCGGACCGATGAAGAGGTCAGCCATCGGCGGAGAGCTTTTCGATCCGAATCGACGCGGCCTTGAATTCGGCGGTGCCCGAACGGGGGTCCCACTCGTCGTTCGTGAGGGTGTTGATGTCGACCAGTTCCGGGAAATGGAAAGTGGTGAAGGTCAGCCCTTCGGGGAGATCGATCTGGACGCGAACGTTCATCTCGACCGACCCTCTCGGCGACGACACCCGCACCCGTTCGCCGTCAGTGATCCCGAGACGCGCCGCGTCGGCTGGGTTGACGTCGACCTCATCGCCGTAGCGGATCGGTGACGCGAAGGCGTTGGACTGCACCCCGGTG
>CALKOE010000495.1 GCA_938091985.1 uncultured Acidimicrobiales bacterium
CTCTGTGCTGACCTTGCCCTTCTTGACGACTCGATAGGGCGTTTCGATGAAGCCGAAGGGGTTGACCCGCGCGTACGACGCAAGGCCGCCGATCAGGCCGATGTTCGGACCTTCAGGCGTCTCGATCGGGCACATACGGCCGTAGTGCGAGAAGTGAACGTCTCGCACTTCGAAGCCGGCACGCTCTCGGGACAGACCACCCGGACCGAGCGCCGAAAGGCGACGACGGTGGGTGAGACCCGAAAGCGGGTTGACCTGATCCATGAACTGCGACAGCTGAGAGGTTCCGAAGAACTCCTTGATCGCTGCGACAACGGGACGGATGTTGATCAGCGTCTGCGGCGTGATGGCCTCGACGTCTTGGGTGGTCATGCGCTCGCGCACAACCCGCTCCATGCGGGAGAGACCGATGCGAACCTGGTTCTGAATCAGCTCACCGACGCTGCGAATGCGGCGGTTGGCGAAGTGGTCCTGGTCATCGAGGCGGTAGCCCGGCTCGCCCTTGGCGAGGTTGAGGAGGTAGGTGGTGGCGGCGAGCATTTCGGCCTGCGCCAGCACCGACTGGTCTTCATCGGGACGCTCGAGATCGAGCCCGAACTGCTTCTGGAGAAAGTCGAGTTCGGGGCCGAGCTTGCGGTTCAGCTTGTAGCGACCGACCCGGCTGAGGTCGTAGCGACGCGGCTCGAAGAAGGCGTTGCGGAAGTAGGCACGGGCCGATTCGACCGTCGGCGGCTCGCCGGGGCGGGCTCGCTTGTAGATCTCGAGCAGGGCCTCTTCCTGCGTCGGGGAGATCTCCTTGTCCTTTTCCCACTGACCCTCGAGGAAGTCGAAGTATTCGACGAACCGATCGAGGAACCCGGGCTCGTTCTCCTCGTCGTAGCCGAGGGCGCGAAGCAGGGTGAACAGCGAGATACGACGCTTGCGAGCGA
Organism: uncultured Acidimicrobiales bacterium; assembly: GCA_938091985.1. GTDB lineage: Bacteria > Actinomycetota > Acidimicrobiia > Acidimicrobiales > Aldehydirespiratoraceae > JAJRXC01. The sequence continues at coordinate 930 of CALKOE010000495.1, forward strand.
CGCGGGCGCCGGCGGTGACGTCCTTGCCGGGCTTTTGCTCGACGTCAAACTCGATCCACTCACCGCGGTAGGGGTGAACGGTGCCGGTGACGAGCTGGTGCTTGCTCAGGTTACGAAGACGGAACCGCTCACCCGGCTGGAAGATGACGCCAGGCGAACGCACGAGCTGCGACACAACGACACGCTCGGTGCCGTTGATGATGAACGTTCCCTTGTCGGTCATCATGGGGAAGTCACCCATGAAGACCGTTTGCTCCTTGATTTCGCCGGTGTTGGCGTTCATGAAGCGGGCGCGCACGAAGATCGGCGCGCTATAGGTCATGTCCTTTTCTTTGCACTCCTCGACCGTGAACTTCGGCGGCGGGCGCAAGTCCTCGTCGTCGGGATCGAACTCGAGTTCGAGCTGCAGTGTTTCCGTGAAGTCCTTGATCGGGCTGATGTCGCGGAAGGTCTGCGCGAGACCCTCGTCGAGCAGCCATTTGAAAGACTCACGCTGCACAGCGATGAGATCGGGGAGTTCGAGAACCTCAGAGAGGTTGCCGAATGAGTAGCGTTCGCGATGAGCGGCGCGTGTGGTCACCTTGGCTCCAGAGTTGGCCGTGGATGAGGACGACAACGCAGTCGTCGGGGCGCGAGGAACCGAATACATAGATTCGGAACAGGCGCGAGGACGACCACGTTGCTTTGCACGCTAGTGGTTCCGCGCTACAGCAGCAACTCTCGGGCAACCAGAACCGGCACCGGCCGTGGCGGGCGGTGCACGATCCGTGCCGAATCGAGTCGGGCGGATTGAACGCGAACGGTAAAGGTTCGCGGCCGCAAGGTCAAGGATGCTCAGCTACCTGCAACATCGACGCAACCAATTCGTCATCGCTTCGAGGCGGTGATTCAGGCCCGCCCGAGCCCTGTTCGATGGGTGCCCCGATTGCGCAGCTAGGTGACGGAAATACACAGGCAGCTGCCGGTCGAGCCGGCATTGCTGCCCGGCCCCGTGCCCTGCTGTTGCACCGTCACGTAGAACTCGCCCTCGACTGCCTCACCGAAGACGACATCGATCGTGGCCGTGATCGTCGAGTCGTCGACCACGACGATGTCAGAGAAGAAGATTCCATCGGCTCCGACATTCGCCAGGTTCGTCGCCACGACAGTATCGACGCCGGTGCGGAATCCTGAGCCACTGATCGTGACCGTGGTGGACACGCCCACCGGGAGCGAGGAGGGCGACATCGAGACCGGGTTGGGTTCGGACCACCAGCGCATCAACACGTCGAGAGCCGAGTTGTCATCGCCAGGTACGGTCCACGCGTTGCCGGGCCCGTTGTTCCAGAGGGCATAGTTGCCATCACCGCTCACATGGCCGAAGTAGCGAGTGTTGGCCACCCAGCTGAGCGTGCCGTCGGCCAGTGCGCTGCCGCGCGTTGTCGTGCCATTGTCCAGATCTCGCACGTAGAGGCCGCCGGCGTGGATGTAGAAGTTGAGCTCATCCGATCCCGAAACGAACGACACGATGGATCCGTCGTGGCTCACCGAAGGATTCTGATTCGACCCGTCGTCGATCGCCGTTCCGTCAGGGAATCTGCTCGCCAGGGTGAGCTCGCCGCTGATCTGCTTTCGATAGATGGACCGACTCGCGAACGTCACTTCGGGATCGAGGTTGGTGGCGCTCGACTCGAACACCACCGACTTCCCATTGCCGGCCATCATTGGCCAGTACGACTCGCCATTTGCCGCCACGCCCAGACTCGACGTCGATATTCGGGCCACAGGCGCGGCGCCGACCCGGGCGAAGACGTCTGTCACTCCGTTGACGTCGTTCGCCACGAGATTCGTTGCCGACGACAGGAACGCCATCTCGAGACCGTCCTGGCTGAGCGTTGGAACGCTGCTCGAGCCGTTCCCAAGATCGCCCCCCGGCCCGGCCGAGGCGAGCAGGACGACACCCGTCGTGAGGTTCCGCCGATAGACCTGCCCGAAACCGTTCGAGGTGCCGCCGACAACAGCTGACGTGGTGGACCACGCCACGATGTTGCCATCGCCGGAGATATCGGGACTGAAATTGGTGGTGACTTCGTTGCCGAGATCATCCAGTCCGACCACAGTGGTCGTCCCCGTGGAGACTGTGCGAAGTACGACCCGGCCCGAATCCCCGATGAAGACGACTCGGTCACCATCGTCGCTGATCGCGGCGTCGAAGCCTCCGGTCGCCTCGGTGGCGGCACTGTCGATCGACATCAATTCCAGGTCCCCCGTGAGGGTGTCCTTGCGATAGATGTCGTTGATTGTGTTGGTGTCGAGTGGATCGATCGCCCCCTGTGTCTTGAGCACCACGAAGCGTCCGTCATACGACACGTCCTCGAACTCGATATCGAACGAGAACTGCGCCCCGGTTGCATCAACGGTCACTCGGTCGAGGTGGACACAGCTCGCCGCGAACAGCGCCAAGAGCACCACCAGAGTCACCTGGGTCCGTGTGTTTCGCATCGTTGTCCACTCCCACATCGAGGTTCCGTGTGGTCAAGACGTCGGCCGACGGATTCGGTTACACCGCGGGTGCACCTCTGAGCACTTGTCGTGCCCGGCGCACGGCATCATCGCCGAGGCCGATGCTGCGGGCATAGCCCTCGTGATCGCTCCACCGCTCGCGGAGTCCGTCGAGTGTCTTCCGCATCGCTGGGCGGGGCGAACCCCACATGGCGTGGTAGTCGTCGGGATCGAAACCGGCCTCTCGGATTCGGTCGGCGAACCAGATCGAACCCCCTGCGGAGTGGGCGCGATAGTGCGCCGAGACCTCGTAGTCATCGAGGATGTAGGAGTCGGCAACACCGGCGAGCCCAAGCATCGTCATCGCGGTGATTCCGGTGCGGTCCTTCCCGGCGGTGCAGTGAAAGAGCACGTTCTCGCCGTCGGCGACCGACGTGAGCATCTCGGCCAGAAACTCGGGGAATCCCTCGAGCATGCGGAGATACCCGGCGGCCATGTCGTCCTCGTCGAATTTCGGAAGATCGCCATCCACGATGCGCTGCAGCATTGTCCGACCCTGCGCCACGTCACTCGACATCGGAAGGTGCACATGACGCACTCCGGCCGGCAACCGGTCTGGCGCGTCCTCGACCTCGGCATGGGAACGGAGATCGAAGACCGTGGTTATCTCGAGGGAACCCATGATCTCGTGATCCGCATCCGACAGCTCATGGAGTCCGTCGCTGCGAAACACCTGGCCCCATCGTGTCCACCCGCCGTCGAGGGTGGGATAGCCACCAAGGTCTCGAAAGTTCGACGGACCGTCCATCGGGATCCGGCGCTCGGCGGCGACCACGAACCCCTGCGACGGCTCGAACAGGTGCACGTACGCCCGTCCTGGCTGGTTGGGCAGCGTGACACGGCCCGGGGCATCGGGCGCCCGCACGTCGGTGCCGGCATCGTCGACATCAGGAGAGAGAAACACCGACATCTCGTCGGAGCCACCCCGCCAGCTGACGATCAGGTCGTTACCCGCCGTCACCACGTTCACATGAGAAATCGGATCAGCCACGCCCGCACCTTATGCGGCCGCGCGGCGGGCGCCCCAGGTGTAACCGGCGAGTCCCACCGCCGTCTTGGTGCCACGAGGGCGGCGAAAGTGGAGCATCTCGCATGGATCCCGAACACGAGCCAGGCGATCCTGGTACACGAGCATTGCGCAAGTTGCGGATGTTCATGCTCGACCTCGACGACGAGGAGCGCGCCGCGCTGGCGCGGCTGATCGCCCCCGGTGTCGAGCGGGCTCTCGAAGAGGACCCGATCCAGGAATGGACCCCCGACGCCCTCCAGCGGTGGTTAAAGGGAGCCGATGAACGGCGTCGGGGAGAGCTTCGTCGCGACTAGCTGTGATCTTCGGGGAGGTTGTCCTTGGTGATCGTGGTGAGGGTGTCGGCTGGTGTTGCCCATCCGAGTGCGCCGTGTGATCTGTGGTGATTGTAGAAGTGGGTGAAGCCGGCGTAGCCGGCTGCTCTTTCGGTTTC
>CALKOE010000496.1 GCA_938091985.1 uncultured Acidimicrobiales bacterium
CGCGCGAACATTGATCTCGAACCGGAACAGCCAGTAGCTGGAGATCTGTGGCATGACCTGCGGCAGAAGGCCCCAGCGCACCCGTGAGACGAATGTGCCGCCGCAGGCCTCGACCGCTTCAACCGGGCCGTCGGATGCGGACTCGATCTCTTCGCTGGCGAGCTTCCCGAGGGTGCCGATGGAGTGAAGGCCGATCGCCAGGGCACCGGCCCAGGCTCCGAGCGGCACGACCCCGAGCAGCACCACGGCCACGATCAGTTCGGGCACGGCGCGGATGACGTTGAACAACTGCCGGATCGGCAGCCGGATGAAGGCCGGTGAGACGTTGTTCGATGCGAGGAACGCAAGCGGGAGGGAGAGCGTGGCGGCGATGACCGTGCCGATCCACGCGATGTAGACGGACTCGAGCACCTTGCCGATGACGCCGCGTTCGATCTCGGTGGCGAAGTCGGGCGGCCACATGAGGCGAAGGATCGCCCAGGCATCGCTCGGTGCGGTTCGCAGGCGTTCGAGTGAGACGTCGAGCCCGGAGACTCCCCAAACGAAGCCGACGACGACGAAGATGAACAGGGCGATACGGGTGAGGCGCGGTCCGAGTGGAGGGGTGGGGCGGCCGGACGCGGCTGACTCCTCGGTCTGGTCGGGCGGCAAGGTCGCAGTCATCAGACGAGCCTCCGTCGCAGTGCCACGCTGATCTGTTCGATCACGAACACCACCACGAAGACGAGCACGAGGATGCCGAGGATCCGGTCGAAGTTGAAGAAGGTGCGCTGCGCCTCGACGATTCGGCCGATGCCGCCGGCACCGACGAGGCCCAGGACGATCGATGCGCGGATGTTGAGCTCGAAGACATAGAGCGCATAGGCGACATACGACGGCAGAACGGTGGGCAATACGCCGGTGCGCACGGCGGGCACATGGCGCGCGCCGGCAGCTCGGGCCGCTTCAAGCGGGCCGGGGTCGGCGCCGTCGATGGTTTCGGAGAAGAGCTTGACCATCACGGCAAAGGAGAAGATCGACAATGCCCAGGCGCCGGCGAATGCGCCGATGCCGACCGCAGTGACGAGGAGCTTGGCCCAGAACAGGTCGGGCACTGCCCGCACGATGCTCATGGTGACGCGGCTGACCCAGTAGGTGGGCGTGTTGGGAGACGTCAGCCGGCTCATGGCGAACGCAGCCGGAAGCGCGAGTCCACACCCGATGACGGTGGAGACGATGGCGATCTGGAACGTCTCGATGAGTGGGTCGATGACGTTGTCTCGGTTGAGCACCCACTCCCACGGAATGGGCCAGAACTTCTCCCAGAGCGGGTTGGTCCAGACGTCGATGAAGGTCGACCATCGGAACCCCACCTGACGGGCAGTGAAGACGGTCCATACCACGAGGCCGAGCGCCACCAGATAGGTGAGCGGCTTGCGCCGTGGATTCGTCGGGCGCTGGGAGGCGCCGGGAGCGACCGCCTCGGTCACTTGTCGTTGTCAGCGAGCACGTCGCCGGTGGTGATGGAGCGGCCGTAGATCTCGCGGAAGGTGTCGTCGTCGACGTCGGCGATGTTGCCGTCGAAGACAAGTTCGCCGTTGCGGAGGCCGATCAGTCGTTGGCCGTATTCCTGGGCGAGGTCGAGATAGTGGAGATTGATGAGCGTGGTGATGCCGAGCTCGGTGTTGATGCGGGCAAGGTCGCCCATCACCTGGCGGCTCGTGACCGGGTCGAGGGCGGCCACGGGTTCGTCGGCCAGCATCAGTGTGGGCTTCTGGGCCAGCGCTCGGGCGATGCCGACGCGTTGCTGCTGGCCGCCGGAGAGATTCGATGCCCGGACGTAGGCCTTCTCGACGATGCCGACGCGTTCCAGGGCCTCGAGGGCGATCTCGCGGTCGGCAGCCGGCCAGAGGCCAAGGGTGGATCGCCAGGTCGAGACGTTGCTGAGTCGACCCATGAGCACGTTGTTGAGCACGGTGGTGCGCTCGGCGAGGTTGAAGGTCTGGAAGATCATCCCGATCTTCGAGCGGACCTCACGCAGGCCGGCGCCAGACGCGCCGACCACTTCGATGCCATCGACCTTGGCCGAACCGCTGGTGGCGGGGACGAGGCCGTTGAGCACTCGTAGCAGTGTTGATTTGCCGGCACCGGACAGCCCGACAACCACCACGAACTCGCCGTCCTCGATGGTGAGGTCGACATTGCGCAGTGCCTTCACACCACCGCGGTAGGTGACGGACACGTCCTTGAGTTCGATCATTGTTGGCCCTGAGTCCTTGCCGGTTGGTGCCGAAAGTGGCACCGGCTGCGGACCCCCCCTGAGGGGGGATTCCGCAGCCGGTGACCGTCGCGAGATGGCGGGGTGACCCGCCGACAGATCAGCCGGGGGGCTCGGTGATACCGAGGGCCACGGCGGCTTCACGAACGACGTCGAAGTCGGAGTCGCTTGCCGGTGCGATGTCGGTCCAGCTGTAGATCTCGTCGAAGACGGCTTCGCCCTCGTCGGTATCGAGGTAGGCCTCGATGGCCGAGTAGATGGCTGCCTTCAGCGACTCGGGAAGTGCGGAGCGCACTGCCACGACGTCGTTGGGGATCTCATCGGTGATCGAGAACACGATGACCTTTTCGCCGACGTCGGCGTTGATGTCGTCGATCGTGGCGCGAGCATCATCGAACGACAGGCCGAACTTGGCGTCGCCGTTGTAGACGGCGGTGACCGCAGCGTCGTGGCCACCGGTGAAGATCGGGGTGATGTCGCCGGCGGGGTCGATGCCCAAGTTGGTGAGATCGAGGGCCGGGAAGAGGTAGCCAGAGGTCGAGGTCTCCGAGGTGAAGGCCACGGACTCGCCGGTCACCGACGACAGGTCGCCGATGCAGCTCGTGCCGGAGCTGATCACGTCGTCGTTGTCGTTGATCTTGCCGTCTGCCTTGCCGTC
>CALKOE010000497.1 GCA_938091985.1 uncultured Acidimicrobiales bacterium
ATGGCCCAGGTGGAGATCCAGGCCGGCCCACATCGCGTCGTGTCGCTGATCTCGGCAGAGGCGGTCGACGCACTCGGGCTCGAACCCGGCATGCCTGCGGTCGCCTCGATCAAGTCCACAAACGTGATCGTGGAGACCGCGTGAGGGCACGCGTGGCGATGTGGTTCGCCATCATCGCCACCCTCTTGTTCACGGCCTGCGGGGGCGGCAGCAGCCGAGTCGCAATGGCACCGTCCTCGATGACCACTCTGACCGATGAGATCGACGACGCCCTGTCATCCGATACCGAATGGGTGATCGCTGGGAGCGCCCGACTGGTCGGCCAGTTGGCCGACGGCGCGAGCGCCGATGTCCTCATCACCGCCGACCGGGAGACGATGCAGTCGGCGATCGATCAATCGCTGGTGGCCGACGAGCCGATCGTCATCGCCGGGAATCGGCTTGTGCTCGCCATCGCTCCGGGCAATCCCGGCGAGGTCGAGCGGCTGGAAGATCTCACCTCTGCCGATCTGCTGCTCGGCGTGTGTGCATCCGAGGTCCCCTGCGGACGGCTCGCAGCCGAGGCACAGGCGACCCTCGGCATCGACATCGCGGCTGACACAGAAGAGCCGAATGTTCGCTCCCTTGCGCTCAAGATCACCAACGGGGAACTCGACGCCGGCCTGATCTACGCAACCGATGCCGCCGACCTCGGTCTCGCGACGATCGATGACTCCCGCCTCGAAGGCTTCGTCACCGAATACCTCGCCGCCTCGGTGAGGGGCGAACCGAGCGACATCACCATGTTCCTCACATCGGACCCCGGACGGCGTCTCCTCGCGGACCGTGGGTTCACGCTGCCATGAGCGCGCCACCCCGCCCGACTCCCAAGCCGCTCGTTGTCCCCGCCGCGCTTGCGGTCGCGCTGCTCGCCCTTCCCATCGTCGGGCTCCTCCAACGCGCACCGTGGTCCACGCTCATCGACCGCCTCACCTCTCCTGAGATTCTCGACGCGATCCGCGTGTCGCTCATCGTCTCGATCAGCGCTGCGGTCCTCTGCCTCCTCCTCGGACTTCCGCTGGCCTGGGTGCTGGCCCGCCATGACGGACGCTGGACCGCTGCCCTGCGGATACTCGTCTTGCTCCCGATGGTTCTCCCACCGGTGGTGGGCGGCACTGCGTTGCTCTTCGCCCTCGGCCGCCGAGGGCTCTTCGGCGAATGGATCGACCGCTGGTTCGGCATCACGCTTCCCTTCACGACCGCCGGCGCAGTGGTCGCAGCGACGTTCGTGGCCTTGCCCTTCTTCGTCACCACCATCGAATCATCTCTGCGCGACGACGGCGCCTCGCTCGACGAGGCGGCCGCGGCGATCGGTGCGTCGCCGTGGCAGACCTTTGTGCATGTCACGCTCCCCACGCTGCGGCCCTCGATCGCGGCAGGCCTTGCGCTCTCCTGGGCTCGAGCGCTCGGTGAGTTCGGCGCCACGATCACGGTCGCCGGAAGCCTCGGCGGCCGGACGCGCACCCTGCCCGTCGAGACATTCCTCGCCCTCGAGCAAGACCCGCAGACTGCGGTGGCAGTCAGCGTGCTCCTCCTCGTTGTCAGCCTCGTTGTGCTGACGGTGCTCCGCGGTCGGTGGCTGACCCGATGATCTCTCTTCACGGCACGACTGTTCGCGGCGAGCTCTCCCTTGCGATCGACATCGATCTCGGGCCCGGTCTCACCTTCGTCTCTGGACCGAACGGGTCGGGGAAGACCACGCTCCTGCGTGTCCTTGCCGGCCTCGAGGCGCTCGATTCCGGAGAACTTCGGCTCGACCGGGAGGACACGGGGAGCCGGATCCTCGATGCCCCGGCTCTCGGAGTGTTCGTCGCAGCACACGAGCGCCCGATTTCGGTCGCCTTCCAAGACCATCGCCTTTTTCCGCGGATGTCAGTGCTCGACAACGTCGCGTTCGCAGCCCGGTTCCGAGGAAGGAGCCGAGCCGAGGCACGAGCGCTCGCCCGGCCGTTTCTCGACGCAGTGGGAGTCGCTGATCTCGCGGCTCGGCGTCCGCACCAGCTGTCGATCGGCCAGCAGCAGCGCACCGCACTCGCTCGAGCGCTCGCCACCCCCGCCGAGCTGTTGCTGCTCGATGAACCACTGGCCGCGATCGACACCCTCGGCAGCGACGAGATCCGCTCCCATCTGCACCATGCCCCGCAGCAGACCACGCTGTGGGTCACCCATGATGCCGACGAACTCGCAGGAGCACAGGCGCTCATCTCGGTCGGAGACGGCGTCGCGCGCCAGAATGGGACGACATGACCTCCGTCCCGGCTGACCCCACCACACAGTTCCGTCTCGACGATCGAGTCGCAATCGTGACCGGCGCCAGCTCCGGGCTCGGCGAACGCTTCGCCCGAGTGCTCGCCGCGGCCGGCGCCAAGGTCGTGGTCACTGCCCGTCGGGCCGATCGCCTCGCTGCGTTGGTCGAAGAGCTTCCCGATGCACTGGCCGTCCCGGTTGATCTCACCGCCGCAGATGCCGGCGAAACGCTTGTCGACGCTGCGGTCAGCCACTACGGGCGCCTCGACATCGTCGTGAACAACGCCGGAGCCAGCACCGCGATCGCGGCACTGGACTTCGACGTGGATGCCTTCCGCCGCGAGATCGAGATCGATCTCGTGGCTCCCTACGGCGTGGCCCGGGCCTCTGCCGCGTGGGCAATCAGTGCGGACCATCCGCTCAGCATCATCAACATCGGCTCGGTTCTCGGCACGGTCGGCGGCGGGAAGCTCCGGGTCCCCGGCTACAGCGCCGCCAAGGGCGGGATCCACAACCTCACCCGCGAGCTGGCATCGGAATGGGCACGAAAGCGCATTCGCGTCAACGCGATCGCTCCCGGATGGTTCGAAACCGAGATGAACGGCGAGATGTTTGCCAACGACCGCTCGTCCGCGTACATGGCCGACGGCGCGCCGATGGGGCGCCCTGGCGTCGAGGGTGAACTCGACGGGGCCCTCCTTCTTCTGGCGTCCGACAGCTCCTCGTTCATGACCGGCGCGATCGTTGCGGTCGATGGAGGGTGGACGGCGGTGTGACCAGGTCATACCGTGACGACCCGATGCCCGTTCTCCGTACCGACTCCCTCTCCGTCTCCTTCGGCGGAATCCACGCACTTGCCGGAGTTCACCTCGAACTCGACCAGCAGGGAGTGACCGGCCTGATCGGCCCGAACGGCGCAGGAAAGACCACCTTCATCGACGCGGTCACCGGCATGGTTCCGAGCACGGGATCCGTCGAACTCGACGGCCACGACATCACCAACCTCATCACCAACGAGCGCGCCACCCGCGGCCTCGTCCGCACCTTCCAGACGCTCGAGCTCTTCGAAGACCTGACGGTGGAGGACAACCTCGCGGCAGCGGCCGAACACACGGCGTGGTGGCAGTTCATCGTCGACGCGCTGATTCCACGGCGCACGCAGCCCGTCCTTCCGGCAGTCGAGTCGGCCCTCGAACTCCTCGGCCTCCAAGACGAGCGCCACCGCCTGCCGGCCGACCTCAGCCACGGACGCCGCCGCCTGGTCGGCGTCGCCCGAGCCCTCGCCGCGCAGCCCAAAGTCCTCCTCCTCGATGAACCCGCTGCCGGGCTCGACTCAGCCGAGAGCTTGGCTCTCGGCGACCGGCTCCGGGCGATCGCCGACACGGGCGTCACTGTGTTCCTCATCGACCACGACATGGGACTCGTCCTCGATGTCTGCGATCAGATCCACGTCCTCGACTTCGGATCGGTGATCGCCAGCGGGTCACCGGACCAGATACGCAACGACCCTGCGGTCGTTGCGGCGTATCTCGGCCGCGCTGCGGAGACCTCATGACCATCCTGCGAATCCAGAACCTCGACGCCGGCTACGACGGCGTGCCCGTGGTTCGCGGTCTCGACCTCCACGTGGGCAAGGGCGAAGTCGTCGCCCTGCTCGGCCCGAACGGAGCGGGAAAGACCACCACGCTTCGGACCATCTCCGGCCTTCTGCCCGTCATCGACGGTGAAGTCGACGTGCTCGGCGGGCCGGCCGACAGTCGACGACCACACCGAGTCGCTCGCCGAGGCGTCGCCCACGTGGCCGAGGACCGCTCGCTGTTCCCTGGTCTCAGCGTGAAGGAGAATCTTCGCCTCGCACCTGGGCTGCGCCGCCGGCACCGCACCGCGGCCTACGCGCGAGCCGTCGATGTCTTCCCGGCCCTGGGTCCGCTGATGAGTCGTCGGGCCGGACTCCTGTCAGGAGGCGAGCAGCAGATGCTCGCCGTTGCTCGGGCGATCGTCACCGAGCCCGAACTCCTCCTGGTCGACGAGATGAGCCTCGGACTCGCACCGGTCATTGTCGAAGAGATGCTGCCGGTCGTTCGCCGCGTGGCCGATGAACTCAACGCGGCCGTCATCGTGGTGGAGCAGCACATTCATCTCGCCCTCGAACTCGCCGACCGAGCCATCGTGATGGCCAACGGTCGGATCGTGCTCGACGGCGACGCCAACGAGTTGCGCGCCGACCCGAGCCAGATCGAAGCGAGCTACCTCGGCTGACAAAGGCGGAGCCAAACGTGGATGACAGCAGTTCGATCTCGGCGGGGTGGTATCCCGACCCCGAGCAGGCGGGTCAGTTGCGCTATTGGGACGGCGCCACGTGGACAGAGCAACGCCAGGCAAGGGCGGTGACGCCACCGCCGCCGCCCGGCGCAATGCCGCCTCCATCGCCGTATCCGCCGGTGACCGGAGACAAGTCTCAGGCCGCAACCGCCTTGGTCCTGTCGGTGCTCGGCATCGTCATGTGCCAGATCCTCGCCCCGATCGGCATGGTGATGGGCCGCAACGAGGTCCTACGAATCGACAGCGGCCAGGGCGACCCGACGGCTCGCGGCCTGGCCCAGGCTGCGTGGATCGTCGGCCTCATCGGCACGGTCATCCTCGTCGCCTTCATCCTGATCCTGCTGCTCGTCTTCGGCATTCTTGCGAGCAACGGATGAACTCACCCGTGTTCGCAGTCACGTCGCCGCAGCGATCGCCCCTCGCCCCGGCAATCGCGACCGCCGCCCTCCTGGGCGCACTGGTCGTGAGCGCCGACGCGGACGACGGCATCGTGTTGTGTCCGTTTCGACGTTGCACCGGTGGCTACTGCCCGGGATGTGGCGCGACACGAGCGACCAACCGCCTGCTACGAGGCGACGTCGCCGCGAGCTGGGCGCATCATCCGTGGATCATCCTCGCCGCGGCGCAGCTGGCGGTGCTCCTGGGAATCGCAGCGGTTCTCCACCCGGCGGAGAGGCTGGGCCGCCTCCGCCGAATGGCGCTTCCACTTCTCATCGCAAACTGCGCGCTGCTGATCGGGATCTGGGTCCTACGGCTTCATGCCGACACGATCCCGACGGGCTGGCTCTGACCAGAATCAGATAGAGCGGGACTCGTCGGCCCAATACGGGTCGCGGAGGTCTCGCTTGAGGATCTTGCCGGTACCTGTGCGCGGCATCTCATCGATGAAGTCGACCGACCTCGGCCGCTTGTAGCCGGCGAGACGTTCGCGACATGCCGCCATGAGCTCATCGGTCACCGCATCACGATCGATCGACGGGCTGGAGATCTGCACGATCGCCTTCACTTCCTCGCCGAACTCTTCATTCGGCACACCGATCACCGCAACATCGCCAACTGCCGCATGTTCGGCCAGCACGGCCTCGATCTCAGCCGGGTAGATGTTGACGCCGCCGGAGATGATCATGTCGATCTTGCGATCCGACAGCCAGAGGTAGCCATCGTCGTCGATGTGGCCGACATCGCCCGTGGTGAACACCCCGGGCTCGAGGTGCGCAGCCGCGGTCTTCTCCGGATCGTTGTGGTACTCGAAGTCGCTGCCCATCGCACTCTTGAAGTAGAGCGTGCCGGTCTCGTTGGCCTTCAGGTGCTGGCCGTCGTCATCGACGACGAACACCTCCATGACCTCGAGCGGCTTGCCCACGCTGCCACCCCGTTCGAGCCATTCGTCGGAGCTGATCCTCGAGATGAACGCGCCTTCGGTGGAGCCGTAGTACTCGTGCACGACCGGTCCCATCCAGTCGATCATCGCCCGCTTCCAGGGCGCCGGGCACGGCGCAGCGCCGTGCCACAGGGCCGAGAGCGACGAGCCGTCGAACCCGTTGCGGACATCGTCGGGGAGATCGAGGATGCGCTTGAACTGGGTCGGCACGAGATGGGTGTTGGTCACCGCGTGTTCGTCGATGAGACGCAAGGTCTCCGCGGCATCGAACTTGTGGCGCATGACGATCGTCGAACCGTTGACGAGCGGCATGAAGCTGAATGCCCACTGGGCCGAGTGGTAGGCCGGGCCGGCGAGCAACGTGATGCCGTCGGATGGCACGTATTCGCTCATGCTCGAGCAGATGAGGGCGAACACCTCGCTCGGGATTCCCTGGCCGCCCGAGAGCATGCCCCGCACACCCTTCGGTCGACCTGTCGTGCCCGAGGTGTAGAACATCGGCCCGCCGAGAAGCTGCTCACCGAGAGGTTCGTCTGAGCCAGACGCCACGAGGTCTTCGTAGGCATCGAGCGAACCAGCGCCGGCGATCGCGGAGAACTCGATCGTCGCGGCACGCGGGTCGCCGAGCGCCGTGGTTGCCACGTCGTGGAACCGCTCCCCCACGATCAGCGCGCGGGCGCCCGCATCCTCGATCACATAGGCGAGTTCGTCAGCGACCCAGTGCCAGTTGACAGGCACAACGGTGAAACCGGTGTGGGCTGCGGCGAGAAGGATCTCGTAGAGCTCCCGCCGGTTGCCCATCATCACGGCGATCGTGTCGCCCGAGCCGATCCCCCGATCGGCGAAGGCGCGAGAGAGCCGAGTGACCCGAGTCTTGAGCTCGGACCAAGTCGTCGCTCCCGCCTCGTCGATCAGCGCCGGCTGATCCGGGTGATTGGCCGCGTGGTTGTCGAGGAGGATCGCCATCAGCCGCGCGGCATCCAGTTGCCGTGGGAGCCGTAGGGCACGCGCTGGGGAGTGAAGACGCGAGCAACAGGTGCACCGCTGAAGTCCTGGGCATCGATGATGCGCAACTCACTGCGATCGGTCTCGACATCGTGACCGAGGAGCACCACCCAGCCGTCGTCCTCGGCTCCGCCCTCGCCGCGCGGCACGAAGACAGGCTCGCCGCCATTGACGTTGCCGAGATTGTGGACCTCGGCTTCGCCGGTCTCGAGGTCGTACTTGTAGACCTCCTGGCCCATCGACGGGTTCTCGGGAGTGTGGCCCAGCTGCTGGGTGTAACCGAATCGGGTCTTGAGACCCACGAGGCGATCGTTCACCCGGGGAAAGTCGGACTTGCGGTCGTCGAGGTGCTCTTCCTTGACCGTGCCGGTTGTCAGGTCGATGGTCCAGCGCCAGAGCTCGGCCTTGCCGGAGATGTCGTCGAATCCGCCGTCCATGAAGCTGTCGAGTCGGCAGACGACCAGAACGATCTTGTCCCCCTCTTCCCAGGAGTTGACCGGATGCAGCACATAGCCGGGCTCGATGTCGAACCAGCGAATGTCGGCGTCGCCACCGTTGCGAGGCATCACACCGAGACGCGACCCGTTGTCGGGAGTCCAGCCGAACGGGGCTTCGCCGCCGATGGCCTTCTCGAGGTCGAAGCACACCGGCAAGTCCATCCAGACGACATGGTTCTGGGTGATGTTGAAGTCGTGGATCATCACGCCGGCAGGCAGGGTGATCGGCTCGGACTGCACGAGGGCTCCGGCCGCATCGAAGCGGTAGTAGCGCAGGTACTCAGGACCGACCACGTTGTAGCCGAACGCCAGCATCTCACCGGTCGTGGGGCAGAGCTTCGGGTGGGCAGTGAACGGGCCGACGATGCCGCCGTCGAATGTCTCGAGCCCGATGGTGTTGAGATCCTGGTCCATCTCGTACATGCCGTGGGCCTCTTCGAGAGCGAAGATCCGACCGGCGTGGCGAACGACGTTGGTGTTCGCCGGCGAGTCCTTGGGGTCCATCGACATCGCGCCGCCGCCGGCTGCCAGACCGGGGGTCTGCACATAGCGATTGCGAATCGATGCCGTGCCATCACGCAGGTCGACCGCATGAATCATGCCGTCGCCGAAGAACCAATGATCGCTCCATCCGCTGATCGGGTTGAACCCGTTGCGCATGTATTGGCCGTCGATCTCAGCAGGGATCGAACCCTCGACCTCGAGGTTGTCGGCGTCGAGCTCTTCCTTGATGGGCCCGTAGTTACCGGTGAGGTGCCACGGCAGCTCTCGGCTCTCGTCGGTGGTCGTGCCGGCTTCGGTGGTGGTCATGGTTGTTCCCCCTGGTGTTGGTGAGAACATACCGCAGTCGGTTAACACTGTTAAGTCGATCGGCGCTATTGTCCGACGACCGAGCCTGGAGGGGACCCATGATGCGACGGCAACTGTTGATTGTTCTTGGAGTGTTTGCACTGATCGTGGCCGCGTGCAGCGAGCCCGCAGACGACGCAGGTGATGGCACCACGACCACGTCGGCCGACCCGACCTCGACGACGGACGACACCGACGACGACACGACCGACGACGACACGACCGACGATTCGACCACCGACGACGATGACAGCTCGACGCCGACCGGCGACGGCACATCGATCGTGGAGCGCCTCGCCGGCGAGGAGTGGTTCCTCGGCACCGTTCCTGATCTTCCGGTCGCCGCCGACGACAGCCTCGAACCGATTCGTATCGGCATGATCAACCAGGAAGACACTCCGGCCGGTTCTTTCCCGGAGCTGCGCTTCGCCGCTGACGCCGCGATCAACTTCATCAACGCCGAACTCGGCGGGGTCGACGGCCGCCCCATCGAACTCCACACATGCATCACCACATTCAGCGTCGTGGTCTCCAAGGCGTGTGCCGAGGAACTCGTCCTGAAAGAGGTCGTCGCCCTCGTCGGCGGCATCGACGTGCTCGTTGAGGGCGCACTCCCCGTGCTCGAAGGGAACGGCATCCCGCTCGTCGGCGGTATCCCGGCCGGGCTCGCCGAGCAGAACCACCCCAACTCGTTCTCCTTCTCAGGCGGCACCGCCGGAGGGATGGCGGCCTACATGCAACACGCATCCGAGCAGGGCTACGAGAAGGCGTTCATCGCATACGGCGAGTTCGAGTCGTTCCAGGTTGCAGCCGAGGACTACGCCGCCGTTGTCGCCGAGGACCTCGGCATGGAAGTCCGGCTCCATCCGTTCCCGCTCTTCGGAGCCGACTACACAAGCGTGCTCAACGACGCGAAATCCTTCGGCGCCGAGGCTGTCGTGATCAACGCGGCCGATGCCGCCTGCGTGCCCGTCATGCAGGGCTTCAAGGATCTCGAGTTCGAGGGAACGCTCTACATGTTCGGCGCCTGCGCGGCCGACGAGATCATCTCCAACGCCGACGGTTCCCAGATCGGTGTGGTCTTTGCGGGTGAAGGACCGCCCGACGAGGACGACATCGAGGGAATGATCTACGACTTCGCCTCGACCGAATACAACAACGGCAACGCGGAAGCTGCCGGCACCGTCGCCTTCCGCGGGATGATGAACCTCTACGGCGTGCTCACCGAGCTCGGTGGCGACAACATCACCAGCGAGGGCATCACCGAAATCCTGCGTAATGCGGTCGACAAGAAGAGCTTCTGGGGCCACCCCTACACCTGCGACGGCAACCAGGTCCCAGGCCTTCCGTCGCTGTGCGCCCCTTACGAGACGCTCTTCATCATCGATGAGACCAACACCATCAGATTCATCAGCGACTGGATCGACACGCCTGCGCTCTTCGAGAGTGCGTTCGCCGAGTAGCGCGTCCCGCGCCGTCGTATGACCACGATCCTTTCGAACCTGCTCCTTGGGCTTGGCGTCGGCGGCGTCATCGCGGCGCTTGCGATCGGCGTGGTCGTCACCCATCGCGCCAGCAACGTCGTCAACTTCGCCCACGCTGCCGTCGGCACCTACCTGGCGCTCGTGTACTACGAGTTCCGGGCGACCGGCGACATCGTGCAGCCCTTCCTGCTCCCGTTCGTCCCGTCACGCTTCCACTTGTTCGATCGACCAGTGGTCGCGACGGCGCTGATCGTCACGCTCATCATTTCGGCGATCGCCGGCCTGGCGACCTATTGGTTGATCTTCAGACCGCTGCGGAACGCTGCACCATTGGCCCGCGTCGTTGCCTCGCTTGGTCTCATGACCTACCTGATCGGCCTCATGCAGGTTCGGTTTCCCGCGAGCAGCGCGGTCGCTCGGGTTCTCGACGGCCCTCTACCCAGCGACAAGGTGTCGTTCGGCAGTGTGAGCGTCGATGCCGATCGATACCTCCTTGCTGCCGGTGTCGTCGCCGTCGCGGTGATCATCAGCCTCGTCGGCAAGTTCACGAACTTCGGGCTCGCAACAAAGGCCGCAGCGGAGAACGAGACGGGAGCGGTGCTTCTCGGCATCTCCGCCGACTGGATCAGCACGCTCAACTGGATCATTGCAACCGTGCTCGCGGGGGTCGCCATGATCCTCGCTGCCCCCATCCTCCTCACCCTCGATCCCGCGACCTCAAGCCTGCTCATCGTTCCTGCGCTCGGGGCTGCGCTCCTCGGTCGATTCCAATCCATCGGGATCGCCGCAGCGACCGGTCTCGGCATCGGCATGCTGATGAGAGAGATCTCCGCGGCCCAGTCCGAGTGGGAATCGCTTCGCGGCGTCGGGCTCCAGTTCGGATTGCCGTTCGTGATCGTCCTGATCGCGCTGCTCCTTCGGAGCGATCGCACGGTCCGGCGAGGCGAACTGCACTCCGGGCGAATGCCTCCGGCGCCAGACCCCCGAACGACCCTTTATGTCACGCTCGCTTTCGTGGCCATCTGCACGCTCGGGTTGTTCCACCTCGACTTCGAGTGGCGCCGAGCGATCACCCTCTCGGCGATCGCCGCGATCATGGCCCTTTCCGTGATCGTTTTGACCGGACTCGTCGGCCAGATCTCGTTGGCAACGTTCGCGCTCGCCGGTACCGCCGGCTTCGCCATGGTGAAAGCCGGCGATCTGTGGAACATCGGATTCCCGCTGACACCGATCATCGGCACGCTGGCAGCAGTCGGCCTCGGCACCCTCGCGGGCCTTCCCGCGATCCGAATTCGTGGTCTCACACTCGCAATTGCATCGCTCGCAGCCGCTGTCGCCATCGAGGAACTGCTCTTCAAATGGGAATGGTTGACCGGCGGACTCGGAACCGGGACCGTCGACCCGCCGAGCCTCTTCGGCATCGACCTCCAGAGTGGGGTGGGCAGCAACTTCGCCCGCAAGGAATTCGGAATCCTCGTGCTGTCCGCACTGCTCGTCTCGATGTATGTCGTGGTCAACCTTCGTCGGAGTCGCACCGGACGACAGTGGCTGGCGGTACGGGCCAACGAACGAGCAGCAGAGGCGATCGGCATCTCGGCGCCACGAGCGAAGCTCTCGGCCAATGCCGTTGCCGCGTTCCTTGCCAGCATCGGCGGCACCCTCACGGCCTACCAGAACGGGCTTGTCGACGTGAACAGCTTCGCGGCGCTCAACTCGCTCGTGCTGGTCGCAATGACCTACCTCTCCGGCATCGCCGCACCGGTCGCCGCTCTGGTCGCTGGCGCCCTCACCGAAAAGGGCTTGTTGACCGAGGGCATGGACCAACTGAACGACGAGGCTTCGCAATACCAGTTCGCGGTGAGTGGACTCTTCCTCATCATCGCGGCGATTCGGTTCCCGTCGGGCATCGTCGGCACCTCGTCTCGCCTGGCGAAGCGAACTGCGGGCCGGTCGTGAACACGCCGCGGCCCACGCTCACCGGTGCTGGCATCGTCGAAGAAGCCATCGCGCTCATTCGAGCACGCGGGGTCGATGCGCTCTCCATGCGAGCGCTGGCCACCCGCATCGGCGTCACCGCCCCAGCTCTCTACGCACACTTCACCAACCGCGACGCACTCCTTCGAGCATGCGCCCAGATCGGCTACGACGAGCTCGACAATCGGTTCCGCAAGGGTGAGCCGCAGTCGGCGATCGACATGATCTGGATCTCGAGTCGCAGCTATGTCGACTTCGCGATGGAAGAACCCGAGCTGTTCGCGCTCATGTTCATGTTTCGCCCCGACGCGATCGAAATTGCGGTCGAAGCCGACATCGAACACGGCGGCGCGACGTCCGTCTTCGACTCGATGTTGCAGAACCTCACCGACGCAATCACCGCCGGAGACCTTCGAACGGCGGAGCCGATCAGCTACGCGCTCGCGCTCTGGGCCGCGGTCCACGGCATCGCCACGGTCGCAACGCTCGCCCCCGGCCTCGACACTGATGCGCTCGTCAACGACGTCGTCGGTGGACTCATCACCGGCTGGTCGCCCTGAGCCGCTGAGAAAGCGGCGGCAGCGGAGCGCACCTCCTCCCCCATGGGTGCGCACCGCCGCCCCGCGGTCCCGAGAACCCTTGCGGGTCCCGGAGCTCTGATCACGACCGCAGCGGGCGGATGGGTCGTGGTGTTCGCAACATGTTGCGCCACACCGGTCGCCTAGTCAAGGGCGACGGCAAGTACTGCGCCCGTTGCGGCGCGGCCGCTCAGAGCTGAGCGAGTGCGGCAACGTCACCCACGGGAACGAGTCGGGAGTCGACCTGGGGCTCGACCGAGGGGCGCACGAAGCGCAGGCCCATGACCCCGTGGTCGTGGGTGATCGGCTCTATCCAATTCGGCACCCCGGGATCCGTATGGGCCACGACAATGCGCACTCGGTTGCCGTTGCGCACCGCGTTCTCCTTGTCGATGTAGCCCTCGCCGGTCGCGTAGTTGGCGAGGTTCTCCATCCAGTGGTTGCACAGCTGAAAGTTCCAGTGCTGTGTGGTCGGCTCCTCGAAGTCGACAACGAGCGCCATGCCCTCGGGCACACGCCAATATCCGAACTCGAAGTGACGGTCGTCGGGTGATCCGCCGATGCGCTCGTACCACTCGCGCGTGAACTCGGTGGCGTTCTCGCGTGTGAGGAGATCGCGGGTCCAGCCGGCGTAGTCCGACAGCAGGCCAAGCACGAGCTGACCGCTCACCGAGAGCCGCGTGGCCATGTCTTCCGGTGTCGGCGTCGACGGCCGGTCGTGGGCATCGAGGCACTGGATGGTGAGGCGAGGCTTGGTCTGGGCGGCACGGTCGTCGTAGACAACCCGACCCATCAGCTCGCGGGTGGTGGGCGCCATCGACATCCATGCCGACCCGTCGTCGGGGCGCTCGACCGACAAGATGAAGTCGACGGTGCCATCGGCAGCGACGAACTCCGCCAACTCTGCGGTGTGTGGAGTGAGCGCCATGTTGGGGTTGAACGTCTCGAGGTGACTCTCGGGGTCATCGCCCGTGGCGAGGGCCCCGACGTTCTCCGGGATCGGCGGACTCCATGCCGACAGATGGGTGTAGACGTCGCCCGGGGTGCCCGTGATGCGATATCGATACCGCGGGTCCACCGGCTGCACGATGTGGTCCTGATTGGGCGACTGCACACCGATCCCGCCGCTCATGGGCGGCGGAATGATGCCGATGCGTGACGCCGCTGTGCTGGGAGTGACCCGCTCGATGCCGCGAAACGACGCCATCAGAATCATCCGGATGATGTAGCGGAAGCCCTCGACTCGATCCTGGCCGTTGCCGTCGGGTGTCTCTCGCAAGACGATGTGGCCGGCAGCCTTCAGCGTGTCGCAGAAGTCGTCCCAGGCCCGCCCGTCGTGCAGCCGGGCAGCCCGCTCGGCATCAAACTCGCTCATCCAGGTCTCCTCAGTCTTCGCGCTCGCCGAGAGCTTCGCGAAGGAACACGAGCTGCACCAATAGCAAGTTCTCCGCCACCTCTTCCTGAGGGGTCATGTGGGTGACACCCGAGAGCGGAAGCACGGTGTGCGGTTGGCCGGCTTCGAGTAGCGCTCGCGAAAGCTGGAGTGTGTGGGCGGCGACGACATTGTCATCGGCCAGCCCGTGGATCAGCAGAAGCGGGGCGAGTGTTCCGGGGGCAAGCGCGGCGGCATCGGCGATGAGACCGCTGCGCTCGTAGTTCTCGGGCTCCTCATCCGGGTGGCCCAGGTATCGCTCTGTGTAGTGGGTGTCGTAGAGCCGCCAGTCGGTCACCGGCGCGCCGGCAACCGCGGCGTGGAAGATGTCGGGGCGCCGCAACACGGCGAGCGCGGCGAGGTAGCCGCCAAACGACCAACCCCTGATCGCGACCCGACTCAGGTCGAGTCGGGGCTCGATCTCAGCCGCCGCGTGGAGCGCGTCGATCTGATCCTCCAGCACCGGCGCGGCAAGGTCACCGCGCACTTCCCGCTCGAACGCTGGTCCTCGACCGGGAGTCCCCCGTCCGTCGGTGACGAGAACCGCAAAGCCCTGATCGGCGAACCACTGCGAGGCGTGAAACAGCGAACGACTTTGCTGAACCCGCTGTGCGTGCGGGCCGCCATACGGATCGAGCAACACCGGGAGGCGGGCGTCCTCGGCAACACGATCGGGAAGGAGGAGGGCAGTCGCGAGCTCTCGGTCGCCGAGCCGGAGGATCTTCATGTTGAGGTGACCCTCGGGTGTCTCCGACAAGTCGGTGATCTCCCCGACCGGAGCAGCGCCGACTCTCACGGCGGTCGTCGCACCATCGAAGGCAAGGCTCCGGCTCGTCAGCACCGTGGTGTCGCCGCCGGCCAGCAACGAATGCACACCCGGCTGGTCCGTGATCCATTCGACCTCGCCGGTCCACGCGATGCGAGCGATCTGCACTGCGGTCGGCTCGCGAGATGCAGCGACGACGATCCCGTCGTCGCCTGTGGCGATCACCCGGCGAACCTGCACCCCATCGCCGGTCAGCGCTTCACCATCGACGCAGAGACGCCGCGCCGCGCCTCGGTCCTCCACGGTGACAAGACGACCCTCGTGGCGAGTCGGTGCTCCAGGAATCAGCTCGGTCCATTCATCATCGCTGAACCGGTAGCGCTCGCTGACCACGCCAGTCGCCGTGTCGACCGCGAGGACGGCTGTGGTTCGCTGCGACCGGTCCTGCACGGTGAGCCAGATTCCGTCGTCGTCCCACGCAGCCTGCGCGAGGTACTCCCACTCCTCCTCCATCGGCCAGGCGACGTCGATTCGGCCACCATCGAAGTCGACCACTGCAAGGCCCACGATGGCGTT
>CALKOE010000498.1 GCA_938091985.1 uncultured Acidimicrobiales bacterium
CAGATCGGGATCGGCGTAGCCGAGCGACCCTCCGGCGCCCGCGTGGCCAAACGAGCGCGGGCCGGCGAGCGGCAAGATGCCATCGGCACACATGAATCCCATCCCGAATTTCGTCTCCATCACAAGGCACTTGTCGCCACCGGTCGTGACCGGCGCGGTTGCGCGCTCTCGAGTGGCATCGTCCATCAGCCGTACACCGTCGACGTCGGCGACAGTCGCGCCGTACATGCGGGCCAGCGACGCTGCGTTGGTGATCCCGTTGGCAGCCGGAATCTCCGATGCCCGCACCTCGCGGCTGTTGTAGAGCGTTCCCGCTTCGTCGTCGAGCGGGAGCACCCCGCTGAGACTCAACGCGCGGCCGACGAGCGTCTCGGGGCCCATCATCGCCTCCATGAGCGCGACGACATTGGGGTCGTCCGGCCGCTCCATGGGAAGCAGCGGAGCGACCCGAGCCTCCTGATCCTCTGGCAGACCGATCCAGAAATCGAGGCCGAGGGGCTTGGCGACGTTGTCCTGGAGGAAGTCACCGATCCGTTGCCCGCTGATCCGTCGGACGAGTTCGCCGACCAGCCAGCCATACGTGAGCGCGTGGTAGCCGTGGCTGCCGTCCTGCTCCCAGAGAGGGGCTTGCGCCGCAAGCGCCTCGACGACCGGTCCCACCGCGAGCACCTCCGGCAGCGACGGCGGATCGTCGACCGTCGCGAGTCCGCCGCGATGGCTCAGCATCCAGCCGACCGTCATGTCTCCCTTGCCGGCCGCAGCGAACTCGGGCCAGTAGCTGGCCACCGGAGCGTCGTAGTCGAGCTCACCCCGCTCGGACAGAATCGCCGCGCAGAGCGCGGCCGCACCCTTGGTGGTCGAGAACACGAGCTGGAGGGTGTCGGGCGTGTAGGCACGGTCGATCGCCGGGTCCGCGACCCCGCCGGTGAGATCAACCACCGCCTTGCCATCGACATAGAGACAGAACCCCGCGCCGACATCGCCGTGGTCGCGAAAGTTCGCCGCGAACGCATCGGCGACCGGCCCGTAGCCGTCGTCAACCTGTCCGTTGATGTCAGTCATCGCGCTCCCCTGCCTGAATCTGAGGCGCCACTCTTGCACGTGCGAGTTGTCTTCTGCGGGTAGCCGGGCTGAACTGCCGCGATGCGTCTCCTGGCTCTTGCCCTCACCGTCGCTCTTTTCGCCGCTGGGTGTAGCGATTCGGACGACTCCTCGGCGACGCCCTCGACAACCACGACTGTTCCCGCGGAGACCACACCCACCGATCCTGTCGCGACGACATCGCAGGCGCCGGAGTCCGACGCCCAGCCGCTGCCACCAGCGGTGCCCTACGCACCGGGCGGCGAATGGGAGACGCTCACTCTCGAGGCGGCAGGGTTCGATCCCGCTGCGTTCGGAGAGGCAGTGGCCCTCGCTGAGTCCGCCGACTCACACTGCTTTCTGGTCCTGAAAGGCGGCCGCATCGTCCACGAGAGCTACGGGGCCGAGAGCGGGCCCGAGCAGAACCACAGCGTGTTCAGCGTGACGAAGTCAGTGTCGGCCGCAATCGTCGGCGCCGCGGAAACGGATGGCCACCTCGAGGTCGCTTCGCCCGCCAGCGACTATCTCACCGAGTGGGAAGGAACCGAGTCGGAGAGCGTCACGATCCAGCAGGTACTTCAGAACACCTCAGGCCGCCTCTACGAACCGTTCGCCGACCTCTGGGAACTGGGTGGGGAACCCGACATGACCGCCCACTCGATCGCGTTGACCCAGGAACGCGAACCCGACACTGCGTGGTTCTACAACCAGTCGGCCATCCAGACCCTCGAGGCAGTGATCGAACGATCGACCGGCGAGGACGTCGAGGAGTTCGCCCAAGCCAACCTGTTCGAACCAATTGGAATGAGCGTCGAGTTTCCCCGCAACGACGCCGACAACATTCCGATGTTCGCCGGTCTTCAGGCCGGCTGTCGCGACCTCGCTCGTTTCGCCCTGCTCTCCGATCGAGGTGGGATCTGGGGCGAGGAGGAAGTCATCTCCTCGGACTTCATGGAGGCGGCCACCACCGGCCGAACCGACCTGAACCGCGCCTACGGATACCTCTACTGGCACAACGCTGAGCCCGGCACCTGGGACCACACCAATCCCGGCCGCGACCGGAACACCCGCTTCTGGCCCGACCTGCCGATCGACACGTTCTCGGCCAACGGTCTCGGAGAGCAGTTCGCCACCGTCTTTCCGTCCGACGACCTCATCGTGGTTCGAATCGGGCCCCCGACAGGAATCCAGGGCTACGACGGGCTCTTGTCGAACGACCTGCCGAGCCTCGTCCTCAAAGCCTTCATCGCCTGACTGCGGCGCGCCGCTCGCCCCTCAGCCGACGTACTCGTCGGGATGGCGGTGCTGCACCATCCGGGCCATGCCTTCGCGCCAATCGATCTGCGGCTCGTAGCCGAGCGCGGTCAGTCTCGCGACGTCGACGTAGCCGGGTGGTGGTGCGAAGTCGCTTCGTTCGATGACGAGGTCGCGCCCGACCAATCGGGCCAATTCGGCGCACCAGTCCTCAGCGCTCGTGGCTTCGGGATCGCCCCAGTTGAGCAC
>CALKOE010000499.1 GCA_938091985.1 uncultured Acidimicrobiales bacterium
ATTCGCTCGGCCGCGGGCGGCATCGGGTCATCGGATCCACCAACGCCCGAGACGAGTCCGTTGGTGATCGCGATCCAGCCGCCGGGCAGCTCTTGACGGTTGTCGTCGACGGTCGCGACGAGCCACGCATCGTGGATCAGCAGGTCAGCCATCATTCACCTTCGAGGGCGTTGAGGTAGTTGTAGATCGTGATCCGCGATACGCCCATGATCTGGGCGATGTCGTCGACTGCACCGCGAAGCAGGAATGCGCCACGTTCATCGAGCATGCGCACCACTCGCTGCTTCTCGGCTCGGTTCCAATCGGCAGCCGGCGTGCCGGTCTCTCGCTCCGCCATGCGGAGTATGTCGTCGAGCGCGTCGCGGATCGAGGGAATAGGTATCTCGTCGGCCGACGACGCCACCCTCAACTGGATCGAGGTGGCACCGCTGCTCATGGCCGCTCGGACCATTCCCGCGATGGCATCAGCCATGGCATCGAGGTCGCCTTCGACCGATGAGGCGAAGGGGCCGAGCTCCACGGTGAGGCCGTGGGCATCGAATGCGTCGACCGCGGCAGTCACGTGAGGACCGGGCGTGCCTTCGACAAACGGTGCGACGAGGAACTCGGCAGCGATCTCGGTCCCCCGGGGCATGTGTCGCAGAGTAGCCCATCGGGCAGCGCTTTGTACATTTTGTAAAGAACGTCTGGTACGTTCTTGTGATGCCTCGGACCGCCCTCGCGCTGCATGTCGACATCGATCGCCTTCTGGGCCGCCTCGCTGCACTTGCCGAGATCGGAGCGATCGAAGGAACCGAGGGTTGCGCACGACTCGCGCTCACCGATGAGGACAAGGCCGGGCGTGATCTGGTGGTCACCTGGATGCGTGATCTCGGTCTCGACATCACCATCGACGGAATCGGCAACGTGATCGCGACGATGGCGGGCGCGACCGATGGGCCGCCGGTGATGTGTGGCTCTCACATCGACACCGTGCGTACCGGCGGCCGCTACGACGGCAATTTGGGCGTTTTGGCCGGCCTCGAGGTGATCGAGACGATCAAGGGGGCCGGGTTGATCCCGTCTCGCCCGCTGGCCGTCGGCTTCTTCAGCGATGAAGAAGGCGCAAGATTTCAGCCCGACATGCTCGGAAGCCTGGTCTATGTCGGTGGCATGTCGCTCGAAGAGGCGCTCGACATCGAAGGAATCGACGGGGCGGTCCTCGGCGCCGAACTCGAGCGCATTGGCTACGCCGGTGCCGCCCCGGTGCCCGGTCTCGTGCCGCACGCGTTCGTGGAACTCCACGTCGAGCAGGGGCCAGTGCTCGAGGTAGAGGGCATCACCATCGGCGCCGTCGAAGGTGTGCAGGGAATCAGCTGGCAGGAACTCACGATCACAGGTCAGTCGAATCACGCCGGCACCACGCCGATGTCGATGCGGCGTGATCCGGCTTTCGTCGCAGCCGCGATCACCACGTTTGTCCGAGACCTCGCCCTCGAGTTCGGTGAGCCGCAGGTGGCGACGGTCGGCAAGATCGACCTTGCCCCCAACCTCGTCAACGTCGTTCCCGCGTCGGCCACATTCACCGTCGATCTGCGCAACACCGACGAAGCATTGCTGCAGGAAGCGGAGCGTCGCCTCGAAGCGTTCGTGGCTGCGACCGTCGCGGCTGAAGGTTGCTCGGTCGAGACACGGACGTTGGCCCGGTTCGAGCCGGTCATCTTCGATCCGTCGGTGGTCGATCTCGTAGAGCAGACTGCGGTTGATCTCGGCCACTCCGCCAAACGCATGCCGTCGGGCGCGGGTCACGATGCCCAGATGCTGGCGCGGGTGTGTCCCACAGCGATGATCTTCACGCCGAGCAAGGATGGCCTGAGCCACAATCCGGCTGAATACACGAGCCCGTCCGATCTGCTGGCGGGTGCTGATGTGTTGCTGCAGGTGATGTGGGCGCTCGCGGCCACTGAACCGCACGATTGGAGTACTGCCAATGTCTGAGCAAACACAGTCTGAGCAAACACAGTCTGAGCAAACGCCGCCGCTGACGCCGATGTCGCTGGGGGCCCTCATGGGCCGGGTCGACCATGAGTGGTCGACCCGGAAGAAGATCTTCGATCTGCCCAACGCCCGGATCTGGCGGCCCGACGACGATGTTGATCTGTCGTTCGAGTTCTTGGGCCGACCCTGTGCTTCACCCATCGGCCCGGCGGCTGGACCCCACAGCCAGATGGCGCAGAACATCATCCTCGCCTGGCTCGGCGGTGGGCGATTGTTCGAGCTGCAGACGGTGCAGGTGATCGACGATCTCGAGATCGGTCGCCCGTGCATCGACATGGAGACCATCGGTTACAACATCGAGTGGAGCCAGGAGCTCGAGGTCCCCCAGAGCCTCGCCGAATACGTGAAGGCGTGGATGGCGCTCGATGTGTTGCGCCGGTGGGAACCGCTCCAGGAGTACATCGGTGACCCCGGACCGCACGTGTTCGACATGTCGGTCGGCTATGACCTCGCCGGGATCAAGAGAGAGAAGGTCGCCTCGTTCATCAGCGGCATGCTCGACGCCACAACGTCGATCGATGCCCTGCGTTCGGAGCTGACCGGCCCGTTCGCTCAGTTCGCCGACCTCGATTTCTCGCCGGTGATCAGCGACACCCTCACGCTGTCGACGTTCCATGGCTGCCCGCCCGAGGAGATCGAATCGATCACCAAGCACCTGATCGACGAGCACGAGCTCGACGTGATCGTGAAGCTCAACCCCACCCTGCTGGGCTACGACACGGTGGCGGGGATCGTCAACGACGACCTTGGCTACACCGATGTGCCCGTGAAGGAGTCGGCCTTTGCCGACGATCTCCAGTTCAGCCGCGGTATCGAACTGATCGGCGAGCTCAATCAGTACGCCAAGGACCGCGGCCGGAAGTTCGGCATCAAGCTGACCAACACACTCGTGGTCGACAACCAGCGCGGCTTCATGCCCGACGAGACGATGTATCTCTCGGGTCCGCCGTTGCACGTGCTGGCGGTCACGTTGCTCGACAAGCTTGCGACGGCGCTGCCGGGCACGCTGATGATCCCGGGCCACGACGGCGATGTGATGGTCTCGTTCTCCGCCGGCGTGACGAAAGACAATCTGGCCGACACGCTCGCCACTGGTCTCAACCCGGCCACGATCTGTTCCGACCTCCTCAAGCCGGGTGGCTACGGACGCATGGCGCCGATGTTGCGGGGCCTCGCGAAGGAAGTGACCGCGGCGGGCGCCTCCGACCTCGCCTCGTATCGAACGGCGCGGCAGGCCTCGGCCGTCGCCGATGGGCATGTCTCGGTGAGTGCGGAATACACCCAGGCGTTGCACGGATCAGGCGCCGAGCCCTACACGCTGGCGGCCAACGAGAAGCTTCCCCGCGCTGCCGATCACGAGCTGGAGATGTTCGGCTGCGTGGCGTGCAACTTCTGCATCACCGTGTGTCCGAACGACGCCTTCTTCAGCATCAAGAGCCTCGAAGGCATGTCGGACCGCCAGCAGTACCTGGTGCTGGCTGAGCTGTGCAACGAGTGCGGCAACTGCATGGTCTTCTGTCCTGAAGACGGCGACCCCGCGCAGATCAAGCCGAAGCTCTTCACCGATCCCGAGCTGTTCGCGGCTCGCGAGGGACAGGGCTTCCTGCTCGATGCCGGCCGGGTCGTGGGCGCTCGCAGTGACGATGAAACCGTGTCGCTGGTCCAGCGGCTGCTCGAAAGCGAGCAGGGCTTGCCCCTGCAGGAGGTCAAGCAGTGACCGAACGTCCGACTTCCGACGTGGACGGGGCCGCCCCCGGTCCACTCGAGGAGACGATCGGCCGCAACCTCCGTCTCGCCGCCGCGCAGATGGGTCCGATCGGCCGCAACGAGGAACGCTCGGTAGTGGTCGACCGCCTGATCGCGCTGATTCATCAGGCGGCGTCGGCCGGTGTGGAGCTCGTGGTCTTCCCCGAGCTCGCGTTGACCACATTCTTCCCCCGCTGGTTCGTGGAGGAAGAAGAGGATCTCGATCTCGACAGTTTCTACGAGACCGAGATGCCGGGACCTGAGACGCAACGTCTCTTCGACGTCGCCAAGTCCCACGGTGTCGGCTTCTGTCTCGGCTACGCCGAACTCACCCCCGACGGTCACCGCTACAACACGCAGATCCTCGTCGAACGAGACGGATCGATCGTCGGCAAGTACCGCAAGGTCCACTTGCCTGGGCACCGAGAGCACGAACCGTGGCGAGAGTTCCAACACCTCGAGCGCCGCTACTTCGAGCC
>CALKOE010000500.1 GCA_938091985.1 uncultured Acidimicrobiales bacterium
GGCCCTCGCCGAGTGGTACCAGCGGGTCGAGAGCGCCGTGTCCCAGTCGAGCGCGACTGGATGGGAGCACGTCGACTATGTGCTCACCGCTGGGTTCGAGTTCTTCAAACACAATCCCGACTTCGTCCGGATCGTTCGCCGCGAGGCGCTCGCCGAGGAGGGGAGCGGCCACATCGAACTCGGCGTTGCGCTGCAGCCGCTCTTTGCGCGCTCCGTCGAGTACTTCGAGCGAGAGATGGACGCCGGGCGCTTCCGCCGTCACGATGCTGAGCAGCTGCTCCTGACGGGCTACGGCGCGCTGCTCTCGTACTTCTCCGATGTTGCATTCATCGGCGACCTCGTGCTGCGCGACCCGCTCGACGAAGCCTCGCTCGAGGCGCGGCTCGCCCACGTTCGCGAGCTCTTCCGGGCTGCGCTCGAGCCCGCCGCACGATGATCCGAGTGGGGCGGCACAACCCGAGCCTCTCGGGCGCATAACCTCCCTCTCTGATGCGTCGGTTCATTCTTCCTGCAGTCGTGCTCGCGGTGGCGATCGTCGCGTCCGTTCTCGCCGGCAATGCCAACGAGGCCGCCGAACCCGACGACCCCTCGGTCGAAACCGCTTCGGACCGACTCGGCACCCCGCTGCTGAGCGCACGCCGTACGCCGGAGTGGCTCCGGCAACCCACCGTCAGCAACCTTCTCGACACGGCGGTGCGAGCGCCCGTCGAGGCGGTCGGCGACGCCGGCTTCGCCTGCGTGTCGGTGCACGTCAACGGCACGTCGGTCACGGAACTCGCCAGCGACCTTCCGTTCATCCCCGGCGAGGCCCACCGACTTCTCACCCTCGCCGCTCTCGACACCGTGGGAACCGGCACGTTCACCACCGAAGTCGCCCGCGACGTCGAGGCGGTCATCAGCGATGAAGGCGTCCTCGAAGGCGACCTCTGGCTGATCGGCGGCGCTGACCCCGTGCTCGCCACCAACGCCTACATCAGCCGCTTCACCGACGGCCGAGCCTTCACGTCGCTCGAGGAACTCGCATTGTCCACGGCGGCCGCGCTGAGAGATCAAGGGATCACCGCAGTCGCTGGCCGTCTCATCGGAGTCGACCCGAAGTACAGCGGCTACCTCCAGTCCTATCCGGAGGTGTGGACCACCGCCGAAATCAACAGCGGCACGGTCGGCGTCACCTCCGGCCTGTTGGTTGACAACGGACTCAGCTCGTTCTCGGCTGACAGCCTCGACGCAACGGCCAACGTCCGCGCTGCTGACGGGGTCGCCCACGCTGCAGGGCAGTTCCAGTCATTGCTCGTCGCCCTCGGAGTGCCGGTCGCAAGTGGCTCAGCCAGCGGAGATGCGCCCCCGGCGATCGCACGCGAGATCGTCGCCAGTATCGAGTCGCCGGCGCTCTCCGACATCGCACGCCGCGCCCTGGTCGATGCCACCACGGCCGAGATGCTGTGGCGCGAGATCGCCATCCGCGGCGGGGGCACATCCGAAAGCCTCGCAGTGCTCTTCGGGATCAACGCCGCGCTCGTCGAACTTGGCTTGCTGACATCGGAGGAGGCCGACAGCCTCCCGAAACTCGATGGCTCCGGATTGTCACTCAAGAACCGAGCTCGCTGCGACACGCTGACCGGAGTGCTCGATCCCGATTCCTCCATCCTCGCGGCGCAGAGCCTGCCCACGGCCGCCGAGTCAGCGGTCACCGAGTGCGCCCCTGACGCTCTCGAAGATCTGCGGGTGGTTGCTTCCGCACGGCCCGAGGTCACGTCGATGGCCGGCCGGGCCACGGCACCGAACGGCGACATCATCACCTTCTCTGTTCTCGCCAACTGGCTCCCCGACGAGTCGGGGACCTTTGCACCGCAGGATGTGTGCGACGGCCTGCTGCCCAGCGTGTTGGATGCCATCGCACAACACCCCGCCGGCCCGGTGATCGGGGCGCTGACACCGCTCGATCCCGTCCCCGCGTCGTAGCGATGTACGAACTGCCGATGTTCCCGCTGGAGCAGGCAGTGCTGCCGACGTCGGTCATCCCCCTGCACATCTTCGAGCCCCGGTACCGGGCGTTCGCTGCCGATGTGACGCCGCGCCCCGAACCCGAGTTCGGCATCGCCCCGATCGAACGGGGCCGCGAGGTCGGCGGCGACGACGTGCGAGCAGATGTCGGCATCGTTGCCCGGGTCGTGCAGGCGGAAGAGTTCCCCGACGGCCGCTGGGCAGTCGTGTCGATCGCCACCCGTCGAATCCGCGTCATCGAATGGCTGAGCGACGACCCCTATCCCAGGGCGATGGTCGAAGACTGGCCCGACGAGGATCTGGCCGGATATCTCGAACAGATCGATGCGGTCGACGTGACCGCGTTGCACCAAGCGGTCGAGCGAGTGAGCGATGCCGTCGGGCGTCTCCAACCAGAACGGCCCGCGCCGAAAGCAGACCTGGGGCCCGACCCAGCCCACGCCACGTGGCAGGCCGCGGTGTTCGCTCAGCTGAACGCGTTCGATGCCATGGCCTTGCTCCAGGCGCCCGCGGCAGGGGAGCGACTCGACCTCGCCACAACACTGATCCGCGAACGTGCCGAGGTACTGGAGGCTCTCGCCAACGAGCGCGGATAGGGTGTCGGCCCAATGGCAGATCGAATGGGCCCCGCCGACTTCTTCGAGTTGGTCAAGGCATACGCAAAGCAAGAAACCATGGAGCCGCTGCGCGGCGCCGGACGCTGGCTCCTGTTCGGCGTGGCCGGCAGCGTGCTGCTCATGCTGGCGAGCATCTCGCTCACACTCGCGATGTTGCGGGTGCTCCAAGAGGAGACCGGCTCGACCTTCACGGGCAACCTGTCGTGGTTTCCCTACCTCGCAACGCTTGTCGCCGCGGTAGTGGTGATCGGGTTGCTCGCCTGGCGCATCACCAAGAGGAGCCTCTGATGGCATCCGACCGTTCCCCCGACCAACCGATCTCGCGCGAAGACATCGAGGCCGGCCTCCGCAGCGTGGTCGGCGATGTCGAGCAGAAGGCCGAGGCGACCGCAAAGAAGATGCTGCCGGTCGCTGTCGGCGGCGGGCTCTTCGTGCTCTTCCTCGTCTACCTGATCGGCAAGCGAGTCGGCACCAAGAAGTCGACTGTCGTGGAGATCCGGCGCATCTGATGGCCGGTCGCGGCTTCGGCCCCACCTACGTCAAACGGACAGTCCGGATGAACAGCATCCGCAAGGGGCTGCTCGGCGGGTCACGTTTCTGGCTCGCGATCTTCGGACTGGGCTATGTCGCCCGGTGGACCGGCAAGGTGACCAAGCGCGGCGAGATGCCGATCCGCTTCTCCGAGCCGCTGAAGCCAGGC
>CALKOE010000501.1 GCA_938091985.1 uncultured Acidimicrobiales bacterium
GGTGCTTGCAGCGAGTGCGGCGTGGATCATCCGATCGGCGTCGGCCGACAGCAATGGAGCGACGCGAGTGGATGCGAGGCTCTCAGCGGCGCGCAGGGATTCAAGCCGTTCGGCCAGGTCCGAGTCGGTTGCCAACCGCGCGTCGAGGCGCGCAATCTCCTCGGCGGTGAGTTCACCGTCGAGGTAGGACGAGAGCAGCTCGTCGTCGGGAAGCGAATGTTCGGGCATGGGCTACGGGGTCTGACGTTCGTCGGGGGTGGTCTGGTTCCCGGAGATCGCGTCGGCAAGTCGAGAGCGGCCCCGCGCAATTCGCGAACGTACGGTGCCCGGCGCGATGTCGAGTACTTCGGCGATCTCTGCGTAGTCGAGGCCTGCGACATCTCGCAGCACGACGGCCGACCGGAATTCGTCGGGGAGCTCGTCGAGACCTCGGTCGACATCGATGCGTGCGGACACGGTCTCCGCCGGATCGCGAGGTGATGACCCGCCGACCGGCGTGAGTGAAGCCGTCTCGAACTCGGGGAGCCCAGGGTCTGGTCGCCGCCCACGTCGGCGGAGCTCGTCGAGACACGCATTCGTGGCGACGCGATACGCCCAGGTGGAGAACTTGGCCCGGCCGTCGAAACGGGGGAGGCCTTTGACGATCGCGATGAGTGCTTCCTGGGTTGCGTCCAGAGCATCTGCGTCGTTGCCCGCGAGCCGTCGACAGACCGCATGGATGCGGTCCTGATGCAGCCGCAGCAGCTGGTCGAGGGCCTTCTGGTCGCCTCGCTGTGCGGCGCTGATCAGCGTCGTTTCGTCCATGGGAGCGACGCGCGGACCCTAGCTCAAGGGTCTCGACCGTCGGGCGTTCATCGGATCGTGATCTCCGAGATCGCCAGGCGAATCGGCGTGGCGCCGCGGCCGAGATCAGTGATCCAGACGACCACGGTGTCGCCTCGTGCTTCGAGGTCGAGTTGCACGGACTCTCCGAGATCAGTGCCGCCGCCGACCGGCACCCCGAAGTCGTTGATCCCGCCGTCAGGGTCAGCGTCGACTCCTGTTGCCACATGGAGTTGCACGGACCATCCCTCGCTGTCGGTGGTGCGAATCGTGATGCTGTTGAGGTCGGTCACTCGGTCCAGTGTGAGGACGAGACCGACACCCGATTTCAGCCCGAGATCTCGGGCGTCGTAGCGCTCGGTCGTCCACCAGGTGGAAGTGTCGCGATCGATGGCGAAGCGGGCGCGGTCGTTGTGTTCGCCGGGAGCTCCGGTGCCTTCAGGATCGAAGGCAACCGACGACACGATGGTGGCCTGTTCACTGCTCGTGACCGGCTCGAGGGGATCGTTGGTCGAGCCCGAGACCAGCGTCCATCCGAGAAGCGCGATTGCGACGACGATCAGGAACCCGATGACGCGAGGCCATCGCCGGCGGCGGGGTCGAACCGGGCGGGGCTTGTTGTCGACCGGGGTAGATGGTGTCGACATGGCGACGGTCGGGGTGGGTCGACGAATCTGCGGCGGTGTCGGTGGATCGGGAACCGGCACGGCGATCGGTGCGGTCGGTGGTGGCGCCAACGTGGAGCCTCCTGCCAAGGCCGCCGCGAAG
Source organism: uncultured Acidimicrobiales bacterium (assembly GCA_938091985.1). Taxonomy (GTDB): domain Bacteria; phylum Actinomycetota; class Acidimicrobiia; order Acidimicrobiales; family Aldehydirespiratoraceae; genus JAJRXC01. The sequence continues at coordinate 1,591 of CALKOE010000501.1, forward strand.
GAGGCGGCGTCGGGCCAGCGATCGTCGGGTTCGCGGGCGAGCCCGCGCATCACCGCTCCGGTGATCGCCGCCGGTAGGGCTGGATGGGTGTGGCGCAAATCTGGCGGGTCTTCTTCGAGACGCGCCAATGCCGTGGGCAGGTCGCCCTCGCGATTCCATGGAGCTCGACCGGAGAGCGCTTCGTAGAGCACCGCGGCGAGTGCGAAGACATCCGCCCGTCCATCGATGCTCTGGCCTCTCACCTGCTCAGGAGCGAGGTATTTCGCGGTGCCGAGCACGACACCGGTGGCGGTGCGGTCGCCGGCATTGGAGGTGGCGATGCCGAAGTCGGTGAGTTTGGGAGAGATCGCCATGCCGGACGAACCCGGGCCCAGCAAGATGTTGGCGGGCTTCACATCGCGATGTACGAGTCCCTGTTCGTGCAGGGCGGTGAGTCCGGCGCAGAGGGCGGTGCCGAGCGCGACGGCCTCGTGGGGTTCGAGCGGGCCGGTATCGAGGCGTTGCCGCAGATCAGGGGCTTCGACCCACTCGAGCACGATGCCGGGATGGTCGGTGATCGAGTCGTAGACGGCGACAAGGTTGGGATGGTTCACCGTTGCCGCTGTGCGGGCTTCCTCCACGAAACGGGCCAGAAAGTCGGCGTCGGCTGCGAGATGTTCGTGGAGGACCTTCACCGCCACGCGGCGGCCGAGAAACTCGTCTTGGGTTTCCCACACGGTTGCGGTGGCACCTGCGGCGCGACGCGCCACGACGAGGTAGCGCTCGTCGAGGAGCTGCCCGGCATCGATGGATGTCACGACGCGGAAGCTAGCGGCTCGGGGAGATGCCGATTCCGCGGCCGCCACTCGGCGTGGTCAGGCAGGTGTTTGGAATGCGATCCCCATGACGCGGGGTCCGCCGTGGGTTCCGACCACAGGTCCGATCTTCTCGATCCGGATCTGATCGACGTCGACGATGCCGGAAATCATTTCGAGGAAGATGTCGAGATCGGGGGCATCGCCGTGCATGACCGCGAGGTTTTCCACCGGGCCGACCTCGGCAAGCTTGTCGCGCAGCCACCCGAGCGCCTTCTTGCGCGTGCGTTGCTTGCCGGCCTCTTCGACCTCGCCGCTCGAGATGTCGATGATCGGCTTGATCGAGAGCATCGAACCGAGCAGGGCTTGAGCGCCGCCGATACGGCCGCCCTTCTTGAGGTTGTCGAGCGTGTCGAGCGCGCCGTACAGCTGGGTGCGGTCGCTCAGTCCTTCCACTGCGGCGACGATCTCTTCGGCCGTGGCGCCGTCCTCGCCCATCTGGGCGGCAGCGATCACGATCGATCCGAGGCCCGCGGTGATCGAACGACTGTCGACCACATGGATCTCGGCGTCGGGAAGGTCGGTCTTCAGGTTGTCGGCCGCGGTTTGGGCCGACTGCATCGTGGCGGACAACGCCGCAGAGATGTTGATGCAGACGACGGCTGAAGCACCACCGTCGAGCTGGCGGCGGAAGGCCGCGTCGAACTTGCCCGGCGCGGGCGCGGCTGTCTCCGGAAGCGCATCGCTGCCTTCGAGCAGGCGATAGAAGTCGGAGACAGCGAGCTCTTCGCGGTCGATGTATTCCTTGTCGCCGAAGCGGATCGACAACGGAACGACTTCGATGCCGTAGTGCGCGACCTCCTCGCCACGAAGATCACAAGCGCTGTCGGTGACGATTCGAACGGTCACGATTCTCCCTCGGTCGGTGGGTCTTGCGGTGCGGGGTCCTGCGGATCCGACGCGGCCGAGACCGTAGCAGCGCCACGGTTGCGGCGGACACGAAGGATCGTGCGAATCCACCAGACGCCGAGGATGATCAGCGCCACGATCGAGATGACGAGGCCGAGGCCGGAGATCGCAGTCGAGCGAATGTCGACGGTTCCGCTGCCAAGCTCGAGGAACCCGCCAGGGGACACAACCGTCGCCGTCACACGGGCATCGCCGGACGCGAGGGTTTCCACCGGAATGGTCAGCGGGTTCGCACCGGGGGCGAGGGTGATCGACAGTCGATCGCCGTCGGGG
>CALKOE010000502.1 GCA_938091985.1 uncultured Acidimicrobiales bacterium
TGCGCGATCTCGGGCACGAGCTCGGTGTGGGTGACGTTGCCGTCGGCACCGATGACGACCACGGCGCGCGCCGCCAGGCCTTCGAGCTTGCCGTCGGTGATGCGCACGCCGTAGGCATCGAGCACCTCGGGGTTCTTGAAGGTCGATCCGGTCGCCACGTTTTCGATGCCTTCGGCGCCGCAGAAGCGACCCGCAGCCGGAGGAAGGTCGGCAGACACGCACAAGATGGTGGCGTCGAGACCCGCAGCCCGCTCGTTGAAGGTGCGCACGCTCGTCGCACAGACGCCGGTGTCGACCGACGGGAAGATGTTGAGCACAACCTGTTGGCCGGCGAGATCGGCCGAAGACACAGAGCTGAAGTCGGCCTTCGTCAGCGTGAACGCGGGTGCGGCACTCCCAATGGCGGGCAAATCGCCGTTGGTGTGGATGGGGTTGCCTCCGAGAGTGATCTCAGCCATTGGGTGCTCCTGTGGGTTGATCGGGGGCGAGCGCGACCTGTCGCGCAAGAGAGGGTTCTACACCACCGGCGCCGGCTTGGCAGGATGGGGCAGTGACTCCTGCAATCGACCTCCTGCGAGCGCTCGGGATCGATCATTCGATCACCGAATATGCACACGACCCCGAGAACGTTTCGTACGGCGACGAGGCAGTCCTGGCGCTGGGTGTTGATGCCGATGCCGTGTTCAAGACATTGCTCGTGTCGCTTGACTCTGCGTCGTCCAACTCAGACTCGCTCGCCGTCGCAGTCGTGCCGGTTGGTGCGCGCCTCGATCTCAAGGCCGTCGCCCATGCGGCCGGAGCGAAGCGGGCAACCATGGCTGACCCGACCGAAGCAGAGCGGCGAACCGGCTATGTCCTCGGCGGCATCTCTCCGTTCGGTCAGAAGCGACAGTTTCCCACCTTCGTCGACGAGTGGGCGCTCGCACTCGATGTCGTCCATTGCAGCGGCGGCCGACGGGGGCTCGAGGTCTCCCTCGCTCCGGAAGCATTCGTGGACGCGCTCGACGCGACCTTCACAGCAATTGCGATTTGGTGAGCGCGGTAGCCTTCGACCATGGCCTACAAGATCGAGATCACCTACTGCGTCCCTTGAGATTATTCAGGCCGCGCCGTGAGCGCGACATCGGATCTTCTCTCGAACTACCAACACGTCATCGAGTCGCTCACACTGCACACCGGCACCAAGGGCGTCTACGACGTCACGGTCGACGGTGAGCTGATCTACTCGAAGGGCCACACCGGACGCCACGCCGAGCCGGGCGAAGTGCTCCAGTTGTTCACCGAGCTCGTCGGCGACATCCGTCGCTACGGCGAGGAGTAGCCCTCAGCCGTCTACTTGCGCGGTTCCATCGCTACTTCCGCAGCGCTGCGCGCAGGCGACCAGCGAGCCGCTCGATCTGCAAGTCCTGATCAGCCGACTGCGGGCCCGCGGCGGGGCGCGCCGCTCGCAGGTCGACGAGCGCTCGATCGATCTCGGCCCCAGAGGCACACATCAACAACACGGCGATAACGCCGGCGCGACCCCAGCCGGCACCGCAGTGCACGACAACTCGTTTCCCGCGCTGCAGTCGTCCATGGAGGTCGGCGACGAGCACCGAGACCAGCGAGTCATCGGCGACCAAGTGATCCTCGGTGGGCAACCGCAGCGCTACATGAGGGGCCGGCGAATCCAGCCACGCCAGATAGTCCGGGAACCGGCGCTGCAGTTCTGCATCGGTCTGCAAGCAGACCGCAACATCACCCTCGACCGTCGCCAGCAGGCCGGCTGGGTCAGGACCGATGGCATCGAGACCACACAAGATGAGCGTGCCGTCGACGCCGTCGACCGGTATGGCGTGAACACCGCCCACTGAGCCGAAGCGTTCGCCCCCGATCTCCATAACCCGCGCACAGTAGCTGATACGACCACGCAACGCGTCAGCTGGATCTACCAAGTAGGCGGCGCTCCGTCGTTGGGTCCACACTTGCACAATGCGCCTCGGAGACATCGCCAACGAACAAGACCCCGGCCAACCACAACCTCTCGCCGGCGTGCGCATCCTCGCCGCCGAGCAGATGGCCGCGCTCCCCTTTGCTACACAGCTCCTCGCGCGCCTCGGTGCCGACGTGGTCAAGGTCGAACATCCGACGATGGGCGACAGCGGACGTGGCTCGGTGCCCTTCATCGAGGACCCTCAAGGGCGCAAGGTGGGCGCCACCTTCCTGCGCAACAATTTCAACCCGCGAAGCATCGCTCTTGACCTCAAGGCCCCCGAGGGCGTGGAGCTGTTCCTCGACCTCGCGCCGAAGTTCGACATCGTCTGCGAGAACTTCAAAGCCGGCACCGCCGACCGCCTCGGCATCGGCTACGACGCAGTCGCGGCTCGTCACCCCGAGGTCGTCTATCTCTCGGTCTCCGGGTTCGGCAACGATCCCGCGTCGCCCTACATGCATCGTGCGGCCTACGCCGCAGTGGTCGAGGGCATGTCGGGGATCTACGAATACAAGCGGGCGCCGGGTCGTCGACCCATGGCCAACCCCGTTGGTGCCCTCGGCGACATCAGCAGCGCCCTCTTCGGAGTGATCGGCATCCTCGCGGCGCTGCGGCACAGAGACATGACCGGCACCGGGCAATACATCGACATCGCCATGCTCGACGCCACCATGGCGATGACCGACATCGTCACCAACTTCTATTCGATGGGGATTCCCGACGAAGCATCGTCCGGCATCGGCATCGTCGAAACGTTCGAGGCCGGCGAGGGCAACTTCGTGCTGCAGATCGTGCGCGAGCACCATTTCGAGAAGGTGGCGGAGATCACCGGCAACCCCCAGTGGCTCACCGACCCGAGATTCGAATCACGAGCGGGTTGGCAGGAGCACTTCGAGACGGTGATCCGTCCGGGGGTCGAGGCTTGGGCGGCCGACAAGACCAACAAGGAGGCGGTCACCATCTTGTCCGCTGAGGGGGTCGCCGGCGGCGAGTCGAACTCGAGCCGCGAGATCGTCGAGGACGACCACGTCGCCGTCCGCAACATGCTCGTCGAGATGCCGCGTGAGGACGGCGGCGAGCCGATTCTCGTGCCTGGCAATCCGGTCAAGATGTCTCGAACCCAGGAAGGACCCGAAACCCGAGTCCCGTGGTTGGGCGAGCACACCGACGAGGTCCTGGCGGCCGAACTCGGGCTCAGTGCCGAACGTCTGACCGAGCTCCGCGAGGCGGGCGTGACGAGCTGACCCGGCTTCTCTGCAACGAGCGGCCTGTGCCTAGAATCTGACGGTCCGTCAGAAACTGAGGAAGGGTCCGCTCATGGACTTCGAATTCACACCAGAACAGCAGCAGTTTGCGGTCGATGTGAAGGAGTTCCTCGACGCCAATGACGATCCCGACGTCTTCGACGTCACCCGGGAGAACATGGCGCAGATCGTCGATACGCCCAAGCGGCGGGCGTTCATGAAGTCGCTCGGCCACAAGGGTTGGCTCGGGATCACCTGGCCCGAGGAATACGGCGGTACCGACGGCGAGGGCGTCTACGAGTACATCCTCAACGAGCAGTTGGCCGGCCGCGGCGGACCCCAGATCGGCAAGGGCGTCGGCATCATCGGCAAGACCCTGATCGCCCATGGCTCCGACAAGCTCAAGGCCGAGTTCCTCCCGCAGATCCTCGAGAACGACGTCGAGTTCGCCGTCGGCTACTCCGAGCCCAACGCCGGCTCCGACGCCGCGTCGATGCGCCTCAAGGGCGAACGGATCACCAGCGACGCCGGTGAAGACGGCTGGCTCCTGAACGGACAGAAGACCTGGACGACCTCGGCTCACTTCGCCGAGTGGTACTGGGTCGGTGTGCGCACCGATCCCGACAACAAGCACATGGGCATCACCTTGATGCTGGTGCCTCTCGATCAAGAGGGCATCACCATCAACGGCATCTGGACGATGGGCGACGAGCGCACCAACGAGGTCTGGTTCGATGATGTCTTCGTGTCCGACGACTATGTCGTCGGACAAGTCAACTACGGGTTCCGCTACATCAGCCAGGCGCTCGATCTCGAGCGCTTCACGATGTTCACGATGTCGCCGATCCTGCAACGCCTCGACCTGCTCACCGACTATGTGAAGACCGCGGTGCGCGATGGCGAACCGCTGCGGAACGACCCGAAGATCCGAGCACGATTGGCCCAACTCCACACCGAGGCCGAGGTAGCTCGAGTGATGGGTCTCAAGTTCGTGGCCGAAGCGGTCAAGGTCGAGTATCTCGTGAAGGCGGGCAAGCCCTACCAGCCCCCGACCGTCGAGGCCTCGGAGTACAAGCTCTTCGCCACCGAACTCTCGAAGCGCCTCGCTGATGCCGCGATGGACATCGGCGGCCCCGGTTCGCAGCTGCGGGTGAAGACCGACGACGCCCCGATGAAGGGACGCTCCGAGTCGACGTATCGCTACACCGTGATCGACACCATCGGTGGCGGCTCCTCGGAGATCCAGAAGAACATCATCGCCCGCCGGGCCATGGGCCTCCCCAAGAACTTCTGAGCCTCGAAGACTGTGCTGGTTCAGCGATGACCCCTGCCCTCGATGGCATCCGCGTGCTCGACTTCGCGTCGGTCGGCCCTGGCGCTCGAGCGTCGCGCATGTTGTCCGACTACGGCGCCGAGGTCATCAAGCTCGGGCCGACGCCGAAGGACGGCGGCAAGCAGATCGTGCCGCCCTACTACGCCTACAGCGGACACCGACTCATGCGCCGCGGGCTGCTCGACCTGAAGGCCGACGCCGGACGCGAGGCGTATTTGGCGCTCGCGAAGGACGCCGATGTCGTCCTCGAGAGCTTCCGGCCCGGAGTGGTCGACCGCCTCGGCATCGGCTACGAAGCCACCAGAGCGGTCAATGACCGCATCGTCTACTGCTCGACTTCGGGCTTCGGTCAGAGCGGACCCCAGTCGGCGTGGGCCGGTCACGACGTGAACTATCTCGCGGTCTCCGGCTACCTCGACTGCAGCGGTCGCCGCGCCGATGGCTCTCCTCCCCTTCC
>CALKOE010000503.1 GCA_938091985.1 uncultured Acidimicrobiales bacterium
AGAACGCCTGCCGGTTCGAAGAACTTGTGGTGCTCGAAGCCGTGCTGCGGGCGATCGCCCGCCGTGATGTAGGTCGCCTCGACGATGTCGGTCGGGGCGAGTGAGCCCCGCAGCGCTGCTGGGTGATCTGCGCGCACGACCGCGACGAGTTGGTCGTTGAAGAGAGGCGGGTCGTCCTCGGTGCCGGCCGGTACGACGATCATTCCGAGATCGGCACGACGACGAAGGACCGCGTCGACGGTCTCCCAATACGGGACGCGCACGAGGTCGACATCTGCGGTGCGGTCCTCTGTGCCGAGAAGAGGCTCGAACCACGGCGCGGTGTCGTAGAAGTCGAGCGCGAGCCGAACCGTCGAGCGTTCGGCAGAGTGCATCCAGCGAGCCGTGGCCTCGGCCGATCGCAGTGACGCGTCGGCCTGTGTGGCGACCTCGGCCAGGTGCAACGCTCCGGGCGTGAGACGCAGTGACCGGCCATCCGCCTCAGTGATCGCAATCCCCAAGCGCCGCTGGATCTCCTTCAGTCGGTGGCTGGCTGCTGAAGGGCTGAGCGAGAGCTGGGCCGCGGCCTGACCGAGGTGGCCCGTGTGGCGCAGGGCGATCAGGAGCTCGAGATGAGGCCGATCCAGTGACTCATGCATTGGTTGCATGAATACGCACCATACAACGCGCTGGACGCACCAATGTGGGTCGTTGACCATACGTTCATGACCCGTTCGCTCTCCACGCTGACTCCTGCCGCGGCAACAGGGGCAATAGCCGCCACCGGCGTTGCCTACGGATTCGCCACATTCTTCGCCCGTCGACTCACCGATGCCGGCCTCGCCCCAACGAGCGTGGCGTTCGCCCGCTTTGCGCTGGTCGCCGTCGTGCTGGCCCCATGTCTTCGGTTGGGGCGGGCCGACCGTCGGGCCACCACCTGGGGACTGTTCAGCGGGGCGGTGATGTCGATCGGATGGATCGCCTACATCGACGGGATCGAGCACGGCGACGTCGCGTTGGCCGGCGTTGTGTACATGACCTACCCCCTGTTTGTGCTGCTTTCGCTCGCGGTCGTCTTCCGTCACCGCTTGGGTGGACGCCAGATCGCCGGCGGTGTCGCAGTGCTGGTTGCCGCAGCCGTCGCGCTTTCGGCCGACGCCGGCGGCGGGGGACTGCCGCTGTCGACGATCGCGGCACCGGCCACATTCGGCTTCAGCATCGCGGTGCTCACCGAACGGCTGGGGTCGCTACGCCCGGCCGAGCGACTGTCCTCGGTGGCGACGGGCGCCTCGCTGGCGTTGCTGCCGTTTGTACTTCTCCTTCCCGGCGACGAAGTCACGCCGGCCGGAGCCGGTGGATGGGCCGCGCTCGTCGGTCTCGGCGTCGGCGCCGCGCTCGTCCCGATGCTGATCTACTCGGCGGCGGCTCCGGTGGTCGGTGCCGCTCGGTCTTCCGTGGCCGGAGCCACCGAGCTCCCGACGGTGCTGGTCATCGGCGCACTGATCTTCGGCGAACAGCTCACGGCTCACCATCTGGTGGCTGCGCTGTTGGTCGGGCTGGCGATCCTGATCACGCCCGTGACCCGAGGGACCCACGTCCTGCCCGACGAGGACGATGCGATGCCCCTCGGTCCGCCCGCCCACACGATGCCTGGCTCAGCGCTCCCAATCGTCACGTCCGCAGCGACAAGCTGACTCTCCCGGCCTCGACCGCTACGAGCCATGTGAGAGCATGGTGCGGTGCGGATCGCCACACTCCTCGCCGTTGCCGCCCTCGCTGCGAGTGGGTGTGCCAGCGACTCGACGACGAGCGACCCGCAGTCGACAACAACGATCCCCCCTCGGATGACCACGGTTGACTCGACAACCGCGCCGACCGATGAGCTGACGTCGGAGATCGAGTTCGAGTGGCCATTGGCCGGTTGCTCGGAGGGCAACCTGGCGTCCAGCCGGCTGCACCGCATCGACGTGGCGGCGGGGGTCGTCGAGTGGTCGGTCGACACCCCGTGGGCTCCGGACGGGCCAGTGGTGCTCGACCAAGGCACTGTGGTGCTGGTCGAGAAGGCGTACGACCGCCCATCGGTGGTCGCCTACGACCTCGTGACCGGGGAGGGTCAGTGGCAGCGGCGCTTCGACGGGCTGCAGGCAGAACTGGTCGCGACCGACAACCGCGGCGTGGTTGTGACAATCGCCCGGGAGCGCCTGTTCGACCGGCGTGCCGTGATTGTCGGCGCCGACGGGGAGATCAGCGAACTGCCGGTCGACCTCAATGGCATCGCCTACAACGAGGTGGGTCCCGACTGGTGGCAGTCCCGCTACGTGGCTGATGCGAACTATGTGGCGTGGGACCCATTCGCGGACCCCATGGTCGCCGTCGGCCTGGCCGAATTTTCCGATGTTCGGTCGGTGGTCATCGGTGACGCCGCGGTCACGGTGGACGGCAACCGAGTCGGATTTGTCGATCCACGGGTCGTCTGGGAGAGCACAGTCCCGGTCGATGCCGAGTTCTCGGAGCTGGCCGATGTACGGGTGGGCGAGGAATCGGTCTTGCTGCTCTTCGGATCGGAACTCGGGCCCAACCGCCGGCTCGTCGTGCTCGACCGGCTCGATGGCTCACCGCGGTGGACCCTCGACGGGATTCGCGATGCCGATGCCGCAGGTCATCGCGTGATCTACGACCGCCGCACCGACGTCCCGACCGGCGATGGTGCCACCCGCGAGGTCTTCCTGGTCGACCAAGTCGACCCGAGCGAGGTGGTCTGGTCGGCGTTGGCTCACGAACCTCTCGGTGGATTTCTCGGCACGTTCGATGGCATGAACCACTTCGTTCACCGTGATCCGGCAATTTGGCCGAGGGCGCCGTACCCAGAGGTGGGTGCGATCACGGAAGTACAGATCTTCGAGCCCGAACTCCTCATCGTCGGCGACGACGGGCCGGAAGACATGCCCATGAGTGGCGGCGATCGTGACCTACGGCGCACTGCCGGCCGCCAGACCGCATCGGGCGACGGCTGGTCGGCGGCGATCATCGGAGGGCTCGTGTGGTTCACCCGCGACGGCGACACGCACACGATCGACCTCGGTCCCAGCCCGCGGCACCTTCTCGCCGCAGGCAACGCGCTGCTCGCCACCACCGGCACGCCAGAGGTCTTCTGCGACTG
>CALKOE010000504.1 GCA_938091985.1 uncultured Acidimicrobiales bacterium
CGACATTCGGATAGAGCACCTGGGCGCGGATGCCCTGCTCGTCCATGAACTTGAGCCGCTCGTGGCTGTCATACATCGCCGGATGGATGTCGTCGAAGGTCTGCGGCACCTTCAACGGCATCAGTCCGTCGAAGCCGGCCATTGAGTAGTAGCCAGGTTGACCCAGCCGGTCACCGGCGCACATCCACACGTCTTGGCCGTCGATGCGCTCGATGTGGGGTACCCGGTCGTGCATCGCTGCGGGGGTGCGTGCCGTCCACACATCTGGCGGCTCGGTCACGTGGGTGTCGACGTCGATGACTTCGAAGCGATCGAACAGGTCGGGGGTGTTGTCAGTGGCAGTCACGGGTACAAGATTCGCGCCGCCCACACCGCCAAGGCCATTCCGAGCATCTGCATGAGGATGAACATCGGCGCCGAGGCCGGCTCGATCCCGGCAAACGTGTCGGACAGTGTGCGAGCCACGGTCACCGCCGGATTGGCGAACGAGGTCGATGAGGTGAACCAGTAGGCCCCGCCGATGTAGGCGGCGACCGCACCGGCGGCGAGGTGATCACGACCGCTACGAACCAAGGTGAAGATCAACAGGACCAGGCCGAAGGTGGCCACGACCTCGCCAATCCACAGGTTGGAGGTGTCTCTCGCCTTCGTGCTGAGAGTGACCGCATCGAGGTCGAACATCAGATTGGCCGCGATCGTGCCCACCGCGCCACCGGCGACTTGGGCTGCGATGTAGGGGCCCACATCAGTCCATGGCCGGTTGCTGAGCAACGCGTCGGCAACCGTGACCACCGGATTGAAGTGGGCGCCGCTGACGGGGCCGAACATCAAGATGATGGCGTAGAGCACGCCGGCGGTCGCCGCAGCGTTGGCCAGGAGCTGCAGCCCGACGTCATCTGGCTGGGTGAGGTTCACGGCCATGATGCCCGAGCCGATCACGCCGGCCAGCAGGAATGCCGTACCGACGAATTCGGCCAGAAGCCGCCGCGTCATCTCGGTCTTCATGATCTATGTGATCTCTTCGGGTGATGCCTGTGGAAAGGGCGTTGTGGATAAAGCACTGTGGACAAAAAGGCTCGGGCCCGGCCGGCGTATGCCGTCGACCGGGCCCCAGTTTCCCTGGAGGGGGACGGGAGCAAGCTCCCGGATTGATGCCGCTCGGCCCTGCATCCGTGCGTCACCCAACCCACGAGGGACCTTAGTGCATGCCTCTCAGATTTTTCCAATGCTCAGCAAACAAACCGCAACACAAAAGCAAACTTCTGTGGATAAGGGTTCAGAAATTCGTCCATCCGGTGCTATTTCCTCGTCGCTCGAGTCTCCCCGTTCCGGTGAATGCGTCAGCAACGTTGCGGTATTCCGACAATGACCGCAGAAATTCCAGCGTTGGGCGAATGGCGGAGAGCGTTCCGTCCTCGACTCGGCGAAGAATGTCGGCCGGACGCTCCCACCACGCTTCGGTCAACTCCACCTCGTCAGCGACCACCTCGCCGCCGAGATACCGAGCCATGAAGAAGTGCGTATCGAACCGACGAGGAGAGTCCTCAGGCGTGATCCAGTGTCCGACATGTGGAAAATCGTCGGCATCGACTGGTCCGGGTCCCGCAATGTCGAGCCCGACCTCCTCCGACGTCTCGCGTATGGCTGCGTGAAGGAACGCGGCACCGTCGGCGCCGCTCATCTGAGGGACCACGGCAGCCGGCACCCGCCGCTGCGCATCAGGGCCGCTGTCTTCGGGGTCGACCCGTCCCCCGGGGAAGACGATCATGCCCGGCACGAACTTCAGGTCGGTTCGCCGGCGCCCGATCACCACATGAAGATCAGGCCGATCGTCGATCACCAGCACCGATGCGGCCGGCAGAGCCAGGGCACTCACGTGTCGTAGAACTCGCCTGCATTCACGAGGAGCCGTTGACCGGTGATCAGGCTGGCCCGGTCGCTGGCGAAGAACATCGCCGCCTCGGCAACGTCGGCATCGGTCGGCATCTTGCGCAGTGCCATGCCCTGAGCGATCTCGTCGCGCACGTCCTCAGCCGTGCAACCGCGCTCGGCGGCTTGCCACTCGCAGTACATCTTCACGTTGGGCCCCCACATCCACGTCGGGATGACGGTGTTGACCCGGATGCCCTGCGGACCGAGCTCGGCCGCCATGTCGCGCGCCATTCCCAGAAGGGCCGACTTCGCCGAGGCGTACGCGGACTGGGGAATCAAGTCGACTGGCTTGAGCGACGCCTGCGACCCGATGAGCACCACCGAGCCGCCGCCGTGGGCCGCGAATACCGGCGTCACCGCGCGTACGGCGTGCACCGCACCGAGGACGTTCACCTCGAGATTCTTGAGCAGCATGGCGTCGTCGAGATCAGCGAAGGGCGCGTGGACGGTGTCGAGCGCCGCGACGAGGATCACCGCGTCGAGGGTGCCGAACCGGTCGGTGGCCACGGCCACGGCAGCCTCAAGCGAGGCCTGGTCCATGATGTCGGCCGAGGCGGCGGCGACCCGTTCGCCGGTCGGGTCCAACGCGTCGGCCGCCGCGATCAAGCGCTCCTCGTTGCGAGCGACGATGACGACGTTGGCTCCATCGCGAAACGCGGCGCTCGCACACGAATAACCGAGGCCGGGACCCACGCCGATGACCATTACTGCCTTGCCTTCGAGAATCATGTCGCGATCCTGCCACGCACTCAGGGACGTGCCCATTCGACCGGGACGGGCTCGTCGGCACAACTGGTGTCGAGCGAGCGTGCTGGGTCGGCCACGAAGAGCTGCACGATCTGCGCGATGCAGTCGCTGCCGGCCCAGATTCCATGACCCCGGCCGCCTTGTTCGACCTCGGTCGCCACCTCGAGTGTTGCCGCAACTTCAGAGGCGTAGTCGGGCGGTGTGATCGGATCGAATGTGCCTGACAAAAGAAGCACGGGGATCGAGGTCGACACTGCGTCATCGGCCGTTTCGGCTGCCGGCGTGCGTTCCCACTCCTCGCACAACTCCTCGAGACCCGCGGCTGCTACGGCTGCGGCGAACGGCGCAAGGTCCTCGCCGGGCCCGTCGGTGAACGGGAGCCGATCGCTGCACTGCACCGCGAAGTATGTGCCCTCGTCGTTGGCCCGCTGCGACGAAATCAGCACCCGCGAACCGGTTGATGCCAACCACCGGGCCGACGATGGGTCACGGTCGTCCAGCGCGCCGATGACCGCGGGGAGGTGGCGCAGCGTCGACTCCTGATACATGAGAAGAAAGGCGAACTCGGCAACGCGACGACCGTCGAGAACCAGGTTGATTCCGGAGGTGTAGCCGATCTCGTTCGCAGTCAGCTCAACGGTGAGCGGAGACTCGTCGAGCTCGCCCATCACTCGTTCGAGCGTGGTGCGAAACGAGCCGTCGGCCAGGTATTCGCGACAGATCGACTCGCGAGCACACGCCGCATCGATCTCATCGACGGCCCGTTCGGCCGAGGCCACAAGCCCAAGATCGGTGTCGAGCGTGGCCGGGTACACCCCGTCGAGCACCGCCCCGGCCAGTCCGGCCGGTTCGTCGCGGAGGATCTCGAGGCCGATCGTGGAGCCGTAGCTCACCCCGTAGACCACCCACCGGCCGTAGCCGAGCGCTGCCATCACATCCACGACATCTGCTGCGTGCGACTCGCTGTCGGTGTGACGCAACACGAGGTCGTCATCGAGGCGGCGCGCACAGTCGTCGTAGGCGGATTCGGCGACGATTCCGGCCTCAGCCGAGTTCGATCCGAGCACCCGACCGATCGCCGTCATGATCTCGGGGCAGTCGAACTCAGGGCCTGCGAACCCGGCGCCACGTTGGTCGACGAAGACCTGAGTGAACGGTTGCTGAGGGAACCACACGCCGAGTTCCGAGCTCGCCCCGCCCGGCCCGCCCTGGAGCACTGCAACCGGGGTCTCAAAGCCTGTGTCGTATCCGGCGAGCGTGGCGATCGTGATCCGAGTGGACCCCATCGACCCGTCGGCGCGATTGATCGGCACCGTCACCACGCCGCATGCCAGCTGATTGCCGTCGCGACGCTGGAGATGGTCAGGACACTCGACCTGTCCGACAACCACGGGTGAAAGACCGGCGGTCGTCGTCGAGTCAGGCGGAAGACTCGACGCGTCGACAGCAGTCGAAGTCGACCCGCTGGTCGTTGTCGTCACCAGCACCGGCGGCGCCGACGAGTTGTCGTCGCCGCATGCAGAAGCGAGCAGGGCCGCCACCACGAGGATGGCGGCGACCCGTCGGCTCACCAGAGTTGGTCGGTGTAGGTGTCGGTGCCCACGATCGTCGGCAGGAACGGTGCCGCGAACGTCACCGTGCCCATTCCACTCTCGGCCAGCGCGTCGGCGTAGGCGTGGAAGCGGTCCCACACGGCCGTCGGCTCTTGGTCGAGGAAGAAGAGCTGCACGTTGCGGTCGGTCGGGCCGGGCGGCATACCCAGATCCATCGGGGCGTTGGCGGTGTCGCCGCTCTCCGAAGGTTGGTAGTGCCATGACGCCATGCTGGCCACTCCCGAGCCGTTCATGAGCGCGGGCAAGGCAGTTTCTGCGAGATGTGCCTTGAGTTGTTCGTCGCTCACTCCCTCGGCGGGGTCGACCGTGACCACCGCGAGGCCCTTGTAGGGGTGATCGAGTGCGAGCTCGATCGGCACGGGATCCTCATCGCGATAGTGCGACGAGGGCTGCTCGAGGAGCACCGTGTGGGCGTGGTGACGCTTCGGGAAGCCGCGATCGTTGCTGTAGAGCCACACGACCTGATCGGACGCCCACTTGAAGTGCTCGGCGTGGCCGCCCTCCAGTACCCAGTAGATGGCCAGGTACGAGCCCTTCTCGACAGGACTGGCCACAACGGTGTCGCCCTTGGGGAACCGAAGATCCTTGAGTTCCTTGGTGGCGACCCAGCGCTTTCCGGCGAAGAGCTGCGGGCCGATCATGCAGCCTGCGTAGAAGTGGTCGCGCTCGTACCAACGGTTGTATTCGACCTCGTGACCCTTTTCGGGGTCGACCATGGTGAAGAGCATCGAGCCCACACGGATCGGGTAGTCGTTCATAAGTTTCTCCTCGGGTCCTAGAGACTCAGCTGTCGAAGACGATTCGGCCGATCCACTCGGCCATGAGGGCCGGCTTCTCGACGCCTTCGATCTCGACAGTGATCGTGCGGGTGCTGTTGATCGCAGCGCCCTTGAGTTCGACCTTGCTGATCACGCCGTGGGCGCGCACGCGCTTGCCCGAGTTGACGGGGTTGAGGAAGCGGACCTTGTCGAAGCCGTAGTTGATGCCCATCATCACGCCGTCGAGAGGCGGGAGCTCCTGCTCGATCGAGTCGGTGAGGTGCACGAGCATCGAGAGGGTGAGGAAGCCGTGGGCGATGGTGCCACCGAAGAGCGGCGTGGC
>CALKOE010000505.1 GCA_938091985.1 uncultured Acidimicrobiales bacterium
ATCGCCTTCACGCTCGAGCCGTTTGCCCGGGCGATCTCGCACACCGGTGCCACCGAGTTCGTCGGTAGCGACCAATGGTGGGAGATCACTACGCCCGAGGGTGAGTCCGGTTGGGCCAATGCCCGCTATCTCAGCGTTCAGCGCGAGGTGGTCGCCAATACCGCGATCGCCGACGAGATGGAGTTGCAGGCGGCGTTGTTCCTTCGGGCCCTCGGACCGGCGGACCTGACGCCGGCGGTGGACTTCTCGCTGCCCGACCCGCATCCGCACGGGACGAAGATCGGCGGCATCGGCATCTACGCCGACGCTCCGACCCCGTTCGTGACGATCGACGACCTCTGGGCTGGCGACGTCGTGATCGACTGGGATCCGTTCCCCGGCGAGGAATTCAGCGAGCCGTGTGGGGACTACTGCCGACGCACGCTTCGAGAGTTCCTCAACATCCGGGAGCGAGACGTCACCGACGCAGAGTTCTCGATCGGCCCTGATCTCCTCGATCTCCAGCCCAACATCCAGTTTCACACCGGCCACGACGAGGGCTACTACGACCGCTTCTCAACCGTCGTCGCCTACGTGCCGGCCGAGAGCGACGACGTGCTGGACTGGCGGCGGATCACGTTCGCCTTCGACTTCATCGACGGGAGTCCAGTTATCAGCCACGTGTGGCTGTGGGGCTGGACGCCGTGACTCAGGCGGCCAGGGTGAGGTCTTCGACGAGACCGAACCGAGCGGCGAGCGCTGCGGCTTCGAGTTCGAGTTCGGCGGCACGGCGGCGGTAGGCCGTGGAGAGCGGCGTGCGGATCTCGGTGGCAGTGAGGCGCAGATCGGCAGCCT
Source organism: uncultured Acidimicrobiales bacterium (assembly GCA_938091985.1). Classification (GTDB taxonomy): domain Bacteria; phylum Actinomycetota; class Acidimicrobiia; order Acidimicrobiales; family Aldehydirespiratoraceae; genus JAJRXC01. The sequence continues at coordinate 835 of CALKOE010000505.1, forward strand.
TGGATCGCAGCAGGCTTACATCGAGCAGGGTGCGCCCGTCGACAGCAGCAGCGGTGGGAGTGGTGGTAACGGTGGTCAGAGACATGTTGTCCCCCTTCTTGGCAGTGACACCACGTTCAACCACGGCACACATACCGGTGTTCCAGATCAGGTGGAGACAGTCGTCACAGCGTCAGACGAAGGGTGGTGCTGTCACCACTGCGGGCACATCTGTGCCCCTCACGTCGATCGACACGGCGGTGCCTTCCTCCACGTCCGGCGGAAGAAACGCCAGGGCGATGCCCTGCTCCAGCACCGGTGAGAAGTTGCCGCTCGTGATCACGCCGATCTGCTCGTCTCCGAGTCGGACCGACTGGCCCTCGCGAGGGGGACGACGGCCGTCGACGACGAGTCCGGTGAGTCGCCGCTCGACTCCTCGCTCCTGTTCGGCCAGCAATGGCGCCCGCCCTCGGAAGTCGTCCTTGTCGAACCGCACGACCCAGCCCAAGCCCGCCTGAAGCGAGGTGATGCCCGGACCGAGCTCGTGGCCGTGCAGGGGAAGGCCTGCCTCGAGCCGCAGCGTGTCGCGCGCGCCCAATCCGGCCGGCACGATCCCAGCGGAGCTGACCAGATCCCACACTGCGGTCGCGGCGGCAACCGGCACGGCGATCTCGAGGCCGTCCTCGCCCGTGTAGCCGGTGCCGGCAACGACCACAGCGTGCCCGGCGACCTCGACTTCGGCGACACGGAAGCGGCCCACCGCGGCGGCTTCAGGAGCGACGGTTGCAAGCCGTTCGCGAGCGTTGGGTCCTTGCACCGCGAGGATCGCCCTCGATGCGGTCACATCCAGGATCTCGGGCGTTGTCGGGCCATCTGCCAGCGCCTTCTCGACCCGACTCGTGTTGGATGCATTCGGCATCACATCGAAACGGTCGTCGTCGATCCACCACACGATGATGTCGTCGAGCACCGAGGCATCCGAAGGATCGAGCAGGTGGGTGTATTGCGCCCGACCAGGCTCGATACGGCCGAGATCGTTGGTGAACGCCCATTGCAGCGCGGCCAGGGCGCCTTCACCGGCCACGCGGACCGTGCCCAGGTGCGACACGTCGAACACGACGGCATCAGAACGACATGCGGCATGCTCGGCCAGCGTGCCGTCGGGATACGACAGAGGCATCTCCCAGCCGCCGAAGGGCACCATCTTGGCGCCAAGGGCCACATGGGCTTCGTGAAGCGGCGAGCGACGATCGTTCGACACGGTGGTCTCCGGAGGTTGGCGAAAGCGGACGCTACGCAGCGTCGGCGAGACCGTACTTCGCGCCGAGCCGTTCGATGTCTCTGCGATAGAGGATTTTCACTCGAACGTCGGGGTGCTGATCCTTGAGCATCCGGATCTTTCGGTGCTTCCTCGTGACGAGCGGCTGACGCAGCGTCGTGAGTTCGATGTAGGTATCGAAGTCAGGCAGGTAGAAATCGGGTGTGAACGCGAAGGTGGGGTTGCCTGCCTCGTCACGCTCGAGCACGAATGTTGTGGGCTCGTAGTCCCAGACAATGCCGTAGCTGTCGAACAACGCCGCGACATCGCGTTCCGACGGGTGGGCGAAGTCCGGCACGATTCAGGCGTCGCCTGCGGCCCTTGGCACAGCGATGACGACATCGGCCATCTCCGGGTAGAGCGAGACGATGCGAGCATCGACCTCGTCCTTCACCCCGGCCAGTGGCAACACGTTGAGCACGCCCTGGCCGTTCTGGAGCAGATCGATGAGCTCTTCGCCGGTGTTGACGAGAACCGAGTTGGATCCGTCGATGACCAGATTGGCCGAAGCCACGTCTTCGCCGAGGTGGTTGCGCATGTAGCTGAACACCTTGCGCACCTGCTCGAGGCGGATGCCGGAATCGAGCAGGCTCTTGATGACCTTGAGCTCGAGAA
>CALKOE010000506.1 GCA_938091985.1 uncultured Acidimicrobiales bacterium
GAATGGCGACATCGGCGGTCGGAATCGGATAGCCGACCGAATCGGGGTGAGCGGCAAGGAGGTCGTTGGGTGCATGGGTGGCAAGGCCGGCGCATTCGGTGAGCCCGTAGCCGACCCCGACCGCCTGAGAAGCGTGGGGGAGCGCATCGCGGCAAGCTCGCTGGAGCTCCGGTGACCAGACGGACCCGCCACCGCCGATTGACTGCACGCTCGAGGTGTCGTACTCGTGGAAGTTCGGGTGCTCGATGATCCGCCACATCTGGGTGGTGACCCCGCCCCATCCGGTGAGGCGGTGCTCCTGGGTGAGCCGGAGCACCTTCTCGGGGTCGAATCGGCCAGTCGTCCACAGATTGCCGACTCCAGAGGCGACCGACGTGATCGCACCCGAGTGCAGCCCGGAGATGTGAAAGAGCGGACTCGCAGCCAAGCGCAGCGGGGGAGCGCTCGGGCCCTCGCCCGACGAGGGGAAGCGCACGCCATCGCGGGCACCGACGATGAATGCACAACCGACATAGGCGAGGAAGTTGCGATGGGTGGTGATCGCTCCCTTGGGCCGACCGGTGGTGCCCGAGGTGAAGAGGATCGCGGCCGGGTCGTCCTCGGCGATGGTTGCGTCGGGCAAGGGCGATCCGGCGAACTCTTCGAACAGCGGGGCGAGGTCGTCCTCCATGACGAGGACAGGCACCCCAGGGTCGCCGTCGAGGCGTTCGAGACGACGACGATCGGCGATGAGCACCTTCGGCGTCGTGAGGTCGAGCCCGTAGCGAATCTCGTCACCGGTCCACCAGCCGTTCATCGCCACAGCGATCGCGCCCTGCGCCGCGCTGGCCCAGAACGACTGGATCCATTCCGGAGAGTTGGCGCCCAGGATGGCCACCCGATCTCCGGGTCCGACGCCGTAACGCTCGCGCAGCGCGGTCCCGAGGGCCGCTGCCGATTCGATGTTCTCGGCGAACGTGGCCGCTCGGCCGTCGTCGAAGAGGTAGTAGCGCGCCGCGCCCTCGCCGTGGTTGGCCGAGGTCAGCAGCAGCTGGCGCAAGTTCGGCTGGCGGTTCTTGATCACCTTCATCGCGAGCCCGTTGACCGTCTCGGTCGTTGTCTCGAAGAAGCCGCCTGCATCCGTGAGGAATGCATCGACTTCGGGAATCGTCATGGCGGGTCCGACGGCGTTCATGGGCGCAGAAACTAGCGCAGCGCCCGAATCTGATGCACCGTCAGGTTGTCGCTACGCTCACTCGCCATGGACGTCCTGCTCGATCCCTCGCTCGAAACCTTCCGGGATGAAGTCCGCACATGGCTCGAAGAGCATGTGGTGGGCGAGTTCGCCAAGTGGCGTGGCTGCGGCCTGACCGGCCACGAGGACATCCCCATCGAGGTGCAGCTCGAGTGGGAGAAGGAGCTCGCTTCCGGCGGGTGGCTCGGGATCGACTTCCCTGAATGGATCGGCGGCCGCGGCTGCACGCTCGCCGAGCAGGTCGTGTTCTTCAAGACCTACGTCGAGGCGCGAGCCCCCGGGCGCCTTCCCAACATGGGCGTCACCCTGCTCGGGCCGACCTTGATGGCGTTCGGCGACGAAGCATTGCAGCGCCGATTCGTTCCCAAGATCCTCTCCGGCGAGGAGATGTGGTGCCAGGGGTACAGCGAACCCGACGCGGGCTCCGACCTCGCCAACGTCAAGACCCGGGCCGAACTGGTCGACGGGCAGTGGGTCATCAACGGCCAGAAGGTGTGGACGTCGCTCGCTCAGGTCGCCCACTATGCGTTTGTGGTGGCTCGCACCGAGCCCGGGTCGGAGCGCCACGCGGGGCTCAGCTATCTGCTCGTGCCGATGGACCAACCCGGCGTCGAGATTCGGCCCATCGTCCAGATCACCGGTGGAAGTGAGTTCAACGAGACCTTCTTCAGCGATGCCGTCACCGACGAGGCGATGGTCGTCGGCGGTGTCGGTAACGGTTGGAAGGTTGCGATGGGCACGCTGGCCTTCGAGCGAGGCGCGTCGACGCTCGGTCAGCAAGTGTCGTTTCGCCAGGAATTCGACGACATGGTCGAGATCGCCAAGACCAACGGCCGTTGGGACGACCCGGTGATTCGCCAGGAACTCATGGAGAGCTACATCCGCCTCGAGATCCTCCGCTACAACCAACTCCGCATGCTCACCGCGCTCACGAGCGACGGCGTGCCCGGACCTGAGATGTCGATCGGCAAGCTCTTCTGGGCCGGGTGGCACCGCCGCATGGGGGAGTTGCTCGTGCAGGTCAAGGGAGCGGCGGCGATGGTGGGCGACGAGTCCGCCCACGCCGGCCACGAGATCATTGGCGACGGCGACTACCCCGAGTACCGGGTCGACAAGGAACAGCGCACGTTCCTCTACAGCCGGGCTCACACGATCTACGGCGGATCGAACCAGGTGCAGCGCAATGTCATCGGTGAGCGTGTCCTCGGTCTGCCTCGCGAGCCCCGCTAGCCGCGCTCGCTAGCATCGCTCCATGGGCAGAATCGCAAACACTTGGCAGCTGGCAAAGGTTTCCTGGGCGGTGTTGCGCCAGGACCGCGAGCTCTTGCTGATTCCGGTGTTGTCGTTCGTGTCATCGCTGGTCGTTCTCGGGGCCCTTCTGGTCCCCACGCTGGCCGTGCTCGACACGAGCGCTGGTGAAGATCAATCTAACCCGGCCCTCGCGGTCATTGGCATCGTTGCCGTCCTCGCGCTCAGCATCATCAGCGTCTTCTTCAACGGTGCACTCGTCGCCGGTGCCTACGAGCGGATGTCGGGCGGCGACCCGACCGTGAGTTCCGCGATGCGCCGCGCGATGGCGCGGCTCGGCGGCCTGTTGCCGTGGGCCCTGCTCACCGCAACTGTCGGACTCGTTCTGCAGGCAATTCGTGAACGAGCCGGTTTCCTCGGCGACATGATGACCCGACTCGCCGGCGCAGCTTGGGACGTCGTCACCTTCCTGGTCGTTCCGGCGATCGTCATCGGCGAGAACTCGGCGGTCGATGGCCTGAAGCAGTCGGGCTCGCTGTTGAAGCAGACATGGGGCGAGAACCTGGCGGCCCGGGTGGGCTTCGGTCTTCTGGGGATGCTGGCGATGATCCCTGCGGTCCTGGTGATCGCGCTTACCGGAGCGTTGGGCGGCGTCGCCCTTGCCGCTGGCATCGTCGTGGCCGTGCTCTACGTGGCGCTGGTGGTGGTGGTGATGACCGCGCTCAACGCGGTGTTCCAGACCGCGCTTTACCTCTACGCAACCACGGGCTCCGTGCCGAACGGCTACGAGAACTCGAGTCTGCGCAACAGCTTCTCGCGCCGGTAGCTCTGGCTCAGCCGAGTTCGGAGACAGCCTCGGAGAAGGACGCCGAGGTTGTCTCGCCCAGCGCCGTCACTGCGGCGATGCACACCATCGCCAGCAGGGCCAGAAGAAGGGCGTATTCGACGAGGCTGGCGCCCCGTTCGTCTTCGATCCGTGACTGGATCCACGCCTGGAGTTGTACGTAGGCAAACATCGTTGGACTGCTCTCACCGCGAATTGGACTCACTTTCTCCTTCGGCGGCTGAACAGCGCTCATTGATGGGCCGTTCGACCCAGCGAGGTCAACCGACTTCGTCGACCAGCCCCCACGCATGAGCGGTGTCGGCATCGATCTCGACATCCGACAGAAGCCACTCGAGCGTGCGTTGGCGGCCGATACGAGCCGGGATGCTGACGGTGCCGCCGGCACCGGGCATCAGCCCCATGCGGGTCTCGGGCAGCCGGAAGCGGGCGTCGGGGCTCGCCTTCACCCGATGGCAGAACGCGGCAAGCTCGACTCCAGCGCCAACGCACGGGCCGTGAACCGACGCGGTGACGCGGTCGGCGAGGGACGCGAGCCAGGGAGCGACGTTCGCGCTCGATCGGATCAGGTGCGCGGTGGCCGGATCAGTCACAGTCCCGAACTCCGCCGGGTCGCCGCCCGCGCAGAACGCAGACCCTGCGCCTCTCAGCCGGATCGGCCCTGAATCTGCGATCGAGAGGGCTCGCAGCACCTCCACCAGTTCGTCACGCATCCGCGCGTCGAGGAGGTTGCGAAGCTTCGGCCGGTCGAGCGTGACGACGACAGCGCCGTCGATCTCTTCCACCGTGACGCGAGGCGAATCGTCCTTTCGCACCCGGCGGCCTCGTGCCGTGAGCCAGTCGGCGAACTCGGGGCCGCTCTGCAGCGTGGCGTAGGCCAGCGACTCGATGGCGAGCCCGTCGGCCAGCGAGCGCTCGGAGGTGAGTCGAAGCGTCTGCGCGGTCACCACTGCGGCGTGCGGAGCGGCTCGAATGCCGTCGACCACCGCATCGGGGTTCTCGGTGGCGACGTCCCAGCGCGCGTCCGGCCCGGTGCCGCAGCCGATCGCCACCACGGGGAGTTCGCTCAGGCGGGAGGCGATCTCCGTGCCAGGGTCGTCGCCGAGATCGACGACGACTGCGGCGACGCCATGGGCGGCGCCGGCCAGCCGGTCGAGGTCTGGATTCGCGAGCGCAGCCCGGGCCTGCTCACCCGACCAGAGCTCGATCTGCATCAATCCGCCGGATCGTCGCCGAGGTGGGCGTAGTTCTCGCGCAGGACCCGACGCAGCAGCTTGCCGGTGTCGTTGTAGGGCAGCTCGTCGACAAACTCGACGTGTGCGGGAACCCGGCTCGATCGCAGACGTGATCGCACGAGGTCCGGGAGTTCTGAGCCGGGGCACTCGGCGGCGGGCACGATGACGGCCACGACCTTCTCGCCCCATTCGGTGTCGGGCACGCCGATCGCGGCGGCTTCCTTCACACGCTCATCGGTGAGCAGCACGTCTTCGATCTCTCCGGGCGACAGGTTCTCGCCGCCGCGGATGATCACGTCGTCGTTGCGGCCCTGGACGAAGAGATAGCCGCCCTCGTCGATGAACCCGCCGTCACGTGTGGGGAACCACCCGTCGTTGTTGAGCAGTGAGCCCTTCTCGAGGTATTCGCCGGAGACCTGTTCGCCGCGAACGAAGATCTCGCCGACTTCGCCCGATGCCACCTCGTTGAAGTCGTCGTCTCGAATGGAGACCTCCACGCCCGGCAGCGGTCGTCCCGCGGACTTCAGTCGGGCTCGCTCGCCTTCGTCGTCGCTGTATTGAGCGACGCGATGATCGTCGGGGCCGAGCAGTGCGATTGTCGAGCTGGTCTCAGTGAGGCCGTAGGCATTCACGAAGTTGGTGATGGGGAAGAGGTCGAGTGCCCGACGGATCACAGGTTCGGGCATCTTGCCGCCGCCGTATGAGAGAGCTCGCACGCCGAGCAGCGGCTCGCCTCCGCGGGCGTCGAGCGCCTCGACGATCCGAGCGAGCATGGTCGGGACCACCATGGCGTGGGTGACGCCTTCGGCCTCGACCGTGTCGATCCATGTGTCGGCGTCGAACTTGGGAAGCTGCACGATGCGACGACCCGCATAGACCGATGACAGCATCGCCGACACGCCAGCGACGTGATACGGCGGCACGCTCACGATGGTCGCTTCGTCTTCGCCGGCGCCCATGAACTCGACCGAGCCGAGGATGTAGGAGACGAGGTGCTTGTGGCGCAGCACGGCCGACTTGGGTGCGCCGGTGGTGCCGCTGGTGAAGAGCAGGACGGCGATGTCTTCGGCGTCCATCGACCAGTCGCCGGATTCGGTGGCCGGGGCGCCGCCGGAACGGTCGCCGATGAAGTGGTCGCGGGTGACGGCGGTGAGGCCATCGACGCCAGCGAGGCGCACAGCCCCCGCATCGTCACCGATCGCAACGCCGGGGGCGCTTCGTTCAGCGAGTGATCGGAGATCGTCATCGGGCAAGCGGTAGTTGAGCGGGACGTAGGGCATCCCGGCCCAGGCTGCGCCGAAGAGCGCGACCGGAACGGCCGGGCTCGACTCATCACACAACACGACTTTGGTGCCCGGGTCGGCTCGGAAGCGAGCCGCTGCCTCGCCGGCCTGCTCGAAGAGTTGGCGATAGGTGAGTCCGCCGTCGACCGATCCGACCGCGACGCGGTCTTCCAGGCCGTTCGCGGCCATCTCGAGCAGCATCATGAGGTTCATGGCTGAAACCGAGGTGAAGTCAGTCGGACGCAGGAAGCGTCTTTGCCTGGGCCACGGCGAGGGCGGAGCCGCCGACGCCGAGCGAGCCGTCGCCGGCCTTCGTGGCGAGGAGCTCGATGGTGTCGGCTTCGTCGGAATAGCGCTTGCCGAGCAGCGTGCCTTCGGCGGCATCGGCGGCAGGTGCGCCGGCAACCTCGCCGGTGCCGGCAGCGACCATCGCGGCCCCGCCACAGGTCAGGTCGGCTTCGCCAGCGCCCTTGACGACAATGACCTCCGTCGTGCAGACCGTGCTCTGGAAACGAGCGCCAGGCTTCAATTCGACCATGTGGGTTCTCCTCGGAACATGTCGGTTTCACCCAGCGATGTGTGGGCGAACCTCCAGTATGGAGCGCAGAACGGAGTCGGGGCGAACCGGTCGGCGTCGCAGCGGCCCGCGCTAGCGTTCGAGGCGATGGAAGGCACGGCGGCGGACCTCGCTGATTGGGCGTCGAGCGGCGCGATGGCACTCACCGGCGCTGCTGATGGGCCGCCTTCCCCGGCTCCGGCTCGGCTCGCATCTGCCTGCCGCGCGGCCGCGGCCGACCTTGCTGCAGAGACGGTCAAGTGGGGCGAGCGCGTGGATGTCGATGGCCCCGCACTCTTGGGGGAACGGGCCGCGATCACCGGCATGACGCGCAACGGTTCGACCTCGGTGGGTGGTGCCGCTCGATTCGTCGCGATGGCCGACGGATGGGCGGCGATCAACCTGCCCAGACCAGAGGACGTGGCATCGCTGCCGGCTCTGATCTCTCGCGACGTTGCGACCGATGACTGGCCGGCGATCGAGAGCGGACTCCGACAGATGACGGGCCAGGCGCTGATCGAGCAGGCCACGCTGCTGGGTATGGCCGTCGGTGTGGACCAGGCAGCAGCGAAGCCGGTGTCGCCGGTGCGGGACCTCTCGAGTGGCGGCGCCCGCCTGACGTCCGATGCTCCACTGATCGTCGATCTCACATCGCTGTGGGCCGGGCCCTTGGCCACCGGACTGCTGGCTTGCGCGGGCGCTCGGGTGATCAAGGTCGAAGGACGTGGCCGCGCCGACGGCGCCCGTCGCGGGGCGCGGGCGTTCTTCGACCTGCTCAACCACGCCAAGCAATGTCTCGAACTCGACTTCAAAGATCCCGGCGATGTCGGTCTTCTGCACCGACTGATCGCTGCAGCGGATCTGGTGGTCGAGGGTTCACGACCGAGAGTGATGGACCAGCTCGGCATCGATCCAGCGGTCGTCGCTCGCAACGGCACTGCCTGGCTGTCGATCACGGCACATGGTCGCAACGGCCCGGCGGCCGACCGTGTTGGTTTCGGCGACGACGCGGCGGTGACCGGCGGGCTGATTCTGGCAGGGCATCCCCCGATGTTCGTTGCCGACGCGGTCGCCGACCCGTTGACCGGACTCATCGCCGCCGTCGCGGGCGCTGCCCAGTTGGCGAGTGACCGGGCATCGGTCGTCGAGGTGCCTCTCGCCCATGTCGCAGCGTGGGCCGACCGGGGCCGGGTCCAGACCGCCGTGCATCGCGATCGCGAGCAGTGGCTGGTCGAAATCGACGACGATCGTGCTGTGGTGGAGCACCCGCGACATCGTCCGATACCGGCCCCGGCGGCGCCGAGCGGCGCCCACGACGAGTTGCTGCGGGCCGAATTCGGCTGAGCGATCGATGCAATCGCCCGGCTGCCCGTCGTTCTGCCGACCGAGTTAGGGTCCGCCGATGGAGGACGTACGCACCGCCGAAGCGGACAACCCGCGGGCCGCCGACGGCCGGCTACCGGGTCGGCGGGGTCGAGCGACTCGCCAGCGGCTTCTCGACGAGACCGCGTTGATGCTTGCAACGGTTTCGTTCCACGACCTCAAGGTTGTCGACATCAGCCGGGCCGCGGGAACTTCACCGGCGACCTTCTACCAGTACTTCGCCGACGTCGATGCCGCCGTGTTGACCCTGACCGAAGACATGGTCCTCAGCGGCAGCGACGAGCTCCGCTCGCTCGTGACCGACCCGTCGTGGGACGGCCCGAAGGCGGCTGGCGACCTCGCCGAAGGATTCCTGACCTTCTTTGATCGCCATGCGTCGATGCTGCGTGTGATCGATCTCGCGACGACAGAGGGCGACGAGCGGTTCCGCGAGTTGCGAGTTCGTCTGCTCAACGGGGTGTTCTTGTCCCTGCGCGACCTCGCCGACGCAGCGGCTGCGGCCGGGCGGCTCGCCGACGGGGTCGACCCCGGTGCAGCCGCGGGCATTCTCACCACGATGCTGGCGCACGTGAGCGCCCACCAGCCCGGGTTCGCGAGCTGGGGAGTGGAGCGCGACGCACTGGCCCAAACGATGGCCACGCTCATCGACTGGACGGTCCGCTCCCACGGGGAGTGAGATTTCTGGTCACCCTGAGTATTGACAGGTGGGCAATCTGGACTAGGTTGCCGCGTGCGTTGGAGGTGACAGGGTGCAAATCGAAACCGCGGGTCTGGAAACCCCGCTGGCCCGACGGGCCGGTTGGCGAGCGAGAGTCGACGACCCGCGTTGGTCGCTCTATCTCGGCCTGGCTGTCCTCAACGTCTTCGACCTGATCACCACCGCCATGGTGCTCGATCGAGGGGGCGAGGAGCGCAACCCGTTCGTCCAGCCGCTCGTCGAGAACATGTGGCACATCGGGCTGTTGAAGGTTGTGGTGCTGCTGCTCGTAGGCACGCTGCTCACCCGCTGTGAGGGATCGCGAATCGCAGAGTTGGCCCTCGCCGGCACCGCCGGCTGGTATCTCGCCGTCGTGTTGTGGAACGTCGCAGTTCTCACCATTCTCTGAGCCCGAACTAGGGTCCGGCCGATGACGGATGGCCACGACTGGGGCGAGACACTCGACGACTTCGAGGCTCGCCGGACCGAAGCTCACGCCATGGGCGGAGCCAAGAAGCTCGATGCCCGCCGCGAGGCCGGGCGCCTCGATGCACGCGGCCGAATCGCCGCGCTGCTCGACGACGGCTCCTTCGTCGAGATCGGCACCCTCGCGGGTGGTGCCGCTCCGGCTGACGCTCTTGTGGCCGGCGTGGGCGAGGTCGACGGCCGCCCCGTCGCGATCGGCGCTGAGGACTTCACGACCATGGGCGGTTCGATCGGCCCGGCCGCGAGTCGAAAGCGCTACCGCATCGCAGACATCGCTCGCCGCGAGCGAGTTCCGCTGGTGATGTTGCTCGAAGGGGCTGGGCATCGACCACCGATGCCGGGCGATCCCGGCGGCGGAGGACCGGGCGACCTGCAGGCGCAGGGCCGTCTTTCCGGCTACGTCCCCATGGTGTGCGGCGTGATGGGGGCATCCGCGGGGCACGGCGCGATCACCGCGCCCCTGTGTGATTGGTCTGTGATGACCGGCGATGCCGCCATCTTCACCGCCGGCCCCCCGGTGGTGCAGGCATCGCTCGGCGAGGACGTGACGAAGCAGGATCTCGGTGGTCCGACCGTGGCTGTGGCGAGTGGCGTCGTGCACAACGTCGCTGCCGATGACGCCTCGCTGTTGGCCGACATCCGCACCTACCTCTCGTTCTTCGGCTCGTCGGCATGGGAACGACCGCCATGGTTCGACACCGGCGATGTCGACCGCCGACGTCTCGACGATCTGCTCGAGGTCGTTCCTCGCGAGGGCAACAAGGCCTACGACATGCGCCAGGCGATGAGTCGCGTCGTGGACGGCGGCGGGTTCTTCCAGATCCAGCCGGACTTCGGACCGTCGATCGTCTGTGCCCTGGCCCGCGTCGGCGGACATGCGGTCGGCGTGGTGGCGAACCAGCCGGCCGTGATCGCCGGGTCGATCGATGTGGACGCGGCCGACAAGGCCGCGCACTTCGTGCAGGTCTGTGACAGCTTTCATCTTCCTCTGGTCTTCATGACCGACAATCCCGGAGTGCTCGCCGGCACCGCGTCGGAGCGAGCCGGAATTCTGCGGGCCGGCGCCCGGATGTTCACCGCGCAGACCCGAGCCCGCACCGTCAAGATCCAGGTGACGATGCGCAAGGCCTACGGGTTCGGCTCGTGTGTGATGGCGATGAACGGCTACGACGAGCAGACCCTGTCCTACGCCTTCCCGGGCGCCACCATGGGCGCCATGGGCTCGCAGGGTGCAGGCAACGCGGTGGGAGCCGATGACGACACCCGCGCCGCGCTGCGTGAAGCCGAGCTCGAATCGAGCTACCGGTCTGCGGCCGGGCTCGGTTTCGACGAGCTGATCGACCCACGCGACCTCCGCAACGCGATCCTCGACGGCCTGACGCTCAGCGCCCGTCGCCGGGCCGGCGCAGCCGAACCCGTCGCCCGAATCGGCATCACCCCCTGACCCGCCACACCCGCTACAAGGGTCTAGCTGAGGGCGCTCACGCAATAGTCGAGGCAATGGGTGAGCGCCTCGACGTCAGCGGGCTCGATGGCAGGGAACATGCCGATGCGAAGCTGGTTGCGGCCGAGCTTGCGGTAGCCGTTGGTGTCGACGATGCCATTGGCCCGAAGCACATCGCAGAGCGCATCGGCGCTGATCGAGTCATCGAAGTCGATCGTGGCGACGACGTTGCTTCGTTGCGATTCGATCTGCACGAAGGGCGATGCGCTCTCGCTCGCGTCGGCCCAGCCGTAGAGAATCTCGGCCGACTTCGCGGAGCGCCCGGCCGACCAGGAGAGGCCACCGTTGTCGTTGAACCAGCTGACGGTCTTCGCGGTGAGGAAGACGGTGCCGAGTGCCGGTGTGTTGTAGGTCTGGTCCTTGCGCGAGTTGTCGAGCGCGATCTTGAGATCGAGCGACGGCGGGCACCAGCGGTCGGATGCAGCAAGCCGCTCGATGCGTTCGACCGCGGCAGGCGACACCATCGCGATCCAGAGGCCACCGTCGGCGGCGAGCGCCTTCTGCGGGGCGAAGTAGTAGACGTCGGCGGCGCTCGGGTCGAAGTGAAGGCCGCCAGCGCCTGAGGTCGCATCGACGAGCATCAACGCATCGGGATCATCGGGCCGGGAGGGGTCGAGCATGACCCCGGTCGACGTCTCGTTGTGCGGGTAGCAATAGGCGTCGACACCGTCGACGGCCACCAGGGCCGGATGGGTGCCGGGCTCGGACTCGGTGATCGAGGGCTCGGCGAGGTGGGGCGCAGCCTTGATGCCCGACGCGAACTTGCCGCCGAACTCGCCGAACGCGAGGTGATGACTTCGGTTCTCGATGAGCCCGAACGTCGCACAGTCCCAGAAGCCGGTGGACCCGCCATTGCCGAGAATGATCTCGTAGCCATCCGGTGCCCGCAGCAGCTCAGCGATGCCGTTGCGGAGCTCGGCAACCATCAGCTGCACCGGGAGTTGGCGATGCGACGTGCCGAGATAGTCGGTGGCGTGGTCGGCCAATGACTGGGCGATCTCGGGTCGGACCTTCGTAGGGCCGCTGCCGAAGCGACCGTCGGCGGGAAGCAGCTCGGACGGGATGGTGATGTCGGGTACTCGTGGGGCGGTGGCGTTCACCTCGTCATGGTTGCAGGAAATGGCGCAAACCGTCGCGCTTTCCCCTGGGAAGTTCTTTAGTCTCGATCGTCATGAGCAGTGATCGAATCTCACGCCGCGTCGGCGCCATCGCCCCGTCTGCGACCCTTGCCGTTTCCAACAAGGCAAAGGCCCTTCGGGCAGCAGGCGAGAACGTCATCGGCTTCGGTGCCGGTGAGCCCGACTTCGCGACGCCGGCCCACATCGTCGAGGCCGCGGTCGAAGCCTGCCGCAACCCGGTCAACCACAAATACGGCGCCGTCGGCGGCCAGCCTGAGCTCAAGGAAGCACTTGCCGCCAAGACCCTGCGTGACAGTGGGTTCGAGTGCGCGCCGGCCGACATCTTGGTGACCAACGGCGGCAAGCATGCGGTCTACAACACCTTCGCCGCGCTGCTGAATCCTGGCGACGAAGTGATTCTCCCGGCTCCCTATTGGACCACGTATCCGGAGCCCGTCGCCCTCGCTGGCGGTGTCACCGTGCCGGTGCTCACCACCGCGCCCAACGGCTTCCGGGCGACGGTCGACCAGCTCGAAGCTGCTCGCACGGAGAAGACCAAGGCGCTCGTGTTCGTGTCGCCGTCGAACCCGACCGGCGCTGTCTATTCGCGAGACGAGATCGAAGCCATCGGCAAGTGGGCCGTGGAGCACGACATCTGGGTCATCACCGACGAGATCTACGAACATCTCGTCTACGGCGACAACGAGTTCCACTCGCTGCCCGTTGTCGTGCCTGAAGTGCGCGACAAGTGTGTGATCCTCAACGGCGTCGCGAAGACCTATGCCATGACGGGCTGGCGGGTGGGCTGGATGATCGGTCCGTCCGACCTCATCAAGGCCGCGTCGAACCTGCAGTCGCACTCGACGAGCAACGTGTGCAACGTCGCTCAAGCCGCAGCGCTTGCCGCTGTCGCTGGTCCGCTCGATGCCGTGGTCGAGATGCGAGCCGCATTCGATCGCCGCCGTCGCACCATGCATTCGCTGCTCAGCGGCATCGAGGGCGTGGTGTGTCCGGAGCCGCAAGGCGCGTTCTACGCCTACCCCGATCTGTCCGGTGTGCTCGGCCGCACCTTCGACGGCGTCACACCCACCACCACCCTCGAACTCGCCGACCTTCTCCTCGAGAAGGCCAAGGTTGCCATCGTTCCGGGCGAGGCGTTTGGCGTCGAAGGTGGTGCTCGATTGTCGTTCGCCCTCGGCGACGACGATCTCGGTGAGGGCGTGGGCCGCATCGCGGAGTTCCTGTCCTGAGCAACGAACCCGCCATCACCCCCTACGGAGCCTGGCCGTCACCGATCACCGCGGCGTCGCTCGTCGACGGTGCAGTCGGCATCAGCGAGGTCCGCTTCGGTGGCGGGCGAGTCTGGTGGGCCGAGTCACGCCCGAGCGAGGGCGGGCGCACCGCGAGCATGCGAGAGGGCGACAACGGAGCCGTCGAGGTGACGCCGCCTGAGGCCAACGTCCGTAGCCTCGTG
>CALKOE010000507.1 GCA_938091985.1 uncultured Acidimicrobiales bacterium
TTTCGATCGAGGAGATCACCGTCGCTCCGCCGGGGCCGGGCCAGGTGAAGGTCGATGTCGAGGCCTGCGCGATCTGTCATTCCGACATCCACTTCATCGATGGCGCGTGGGGTGGCCGACTTCCGGCGGTCTACGGACACGAGGCTGCCGGAACCGTCTCAGCGGTTGGCGATGGCGTCGACAATGTTGGCGTGGGCGAGCGGGTCGTGATCTCGCTGATCCGCAGCTGCGGATCGTGTCCGAGCTGCGCCAAGGGCGTGCCCGTCAACTGCACCGGGCGGTTCACGATCGACGGCACGAGACCGCTCACCGATGCCAATGGCGATTCTCTGGTGCACGGCCTGAAGACGGGGACGTTCGCGGAGGAGGCGATCGTCGACTCATCGCAGGTCGTGGCCATCCCCGATTCGATCCCCGTCGCGAGTGCGGCCCTGCTCGGGTGCGGTGTGATCACCGGGTTCGGGGCCGTCGCCAACACTGCCAAGATCGAGGCCGGCAGCGACGTGGTCGTGATCGGGTGCGGCGGTGTCGGGCTCAACGCGGTGCAGGGCGCAGCGATCGCGGGCGCCGGCCAGGTCATCGCCCTCGATGTCGCCGACGACAAGCTCGAGGCGGCCCGCGAGTTCGGGGCCACGGCGGGCGTCTCGGTGTTGGCCGAGGATCTTGTCGACCAGGTCAAGGCACTCACCGGCGGTGCGGGGGCCGACTATGTCGTCGTGACAGTGGGAGCGAAGCCCGCCATCGAGCAGGCCTTTTCGCTCGTGGCGCCCGGCGGGGCTGTGGTGCTTGTGGGGATGACGGCGACGGGTGTGATGGTCGAGGTCGATGCCACCGACATCGCCGGCAACAGTCAGCGTGTACTGGGTTCGAAGATGGGAGCAGGTCGCCTGCCCGTCGATATCCCGTTGCTCGTTTCGCTCTACGAGGACGGTCGGCTGAAGCTGGACGAGCTCGTCACCAAGTCCTATCCGATCGAAGAAATCAACGAGGCGATCGACTCGGTGAAGCGGGGTGAGGCCCGCCGCAACGTGATCGTGTTCGATCGGGCGAGCAGTGGGGCGAGCGAAGAGACAAGCAGAGGGGTGAGCGCATGAAAATCGCATCGTTCGAGACCTTTGTGGTCGCCAACCCGCCGCCTTCGATGGGTGGGCGCTACTTCATCTTCGTGAAGTTGGTGACCGATGACGGGATCGTCGGCTACGGCGAGGTCTACACCGCAACGTTCAGCCCCGATGTCGTTGCCCGCATGATCGAAGACGTGTGCGAACGCCACATCGTCGGCAACGATCCGCACCACATCGAACGCATGTGGCGCAACGTCTACGGGTCGGGCTACACGCTGCGTCCCGACATCTCGCTCGGGTCGGTGATGAGCGGTATCGAAACAGCTCTCTGGGACATCGTCGGCAAAGCCCACGGCGTGCCGGTCTACGAGCTGCTCGGCGGCAAGGTCCACGATCGGCTGCGGGCCTACACCTACCTCTACCCGACACCGACGGAAGCGGCCGACGTCTACCAGGACACGGCCGTCTACACCGATCCTGCGGTGGCGGCCCAGCGAGCGGTCGAGGAAGTCGAGGGACTGGGCTTCACCGCGGTGAAGTTCGACCCCGCCGGCCCCTACACCGTCTACGACGGCTACATGCCGCCCCTCGAGGCGATCGATCGCAGTGTGAAGTTCTGCGCGGCGATTCGGGAGGCCGTCGGCACGCGAGCCGATCTTCTCTTCGGCACCCACGGGCAGTTCACCGCCGCCGGAGCGATCCGTCTCGCCCAAGCGCTGGAGCCGTTCGACCCGCTCTGGTTCGAGGAGCCGGTGCCGCCGGAGAACGTCGAAGAGATGGCCCGCGTCGCGCGCCAGACTTCGATCCCCATTGCCACCGGCGAGCGGCTCACCACGAAGTTCGAGTTCGCCCGCGTCGTCGAGGCTCAGGCCGCGGCGATTCTGCAACCGGCGCTCGGTCGTTGTGGCGGCATCCTCGAAGCCAAGAAGATCGCCGCGATCGCCGAGACCCACTATGTGCAGATGGCGCCGCATCTCTACTGCGGACCCATCGAGGCGCTGGCCAACATCCAGTTCGCGACCTGCACGCCGAACTTCCTGATCCTCGAAGCGATCCGCGACTTCGGCGGGTTCCACAACGAACTGCTCACCACACCGATCGAGTTGGTCGACGGCTATGTGGTCCCCCCGACCGAACCCGGCATCGGCAGCGCCCTCAACGAAGACGTCGCCCGCGCCCACCCATGGACAGGCACCGAGCTCCACCTCGAGATGCAACAAACCCCCGAAGTCCCCTAACCCCTGCCGATCTGCGCCGGTAATCCCCCCGCCAAGCGTGGGGTTTGTCGACACAGATGCGTGAGGGGGGTTTAGTTGGTGCGGACGAAGACGGGGCGGTCGGGCTGTGACCGTTCGGCGTCGTAGCGGTAGCCGTCTTCGGTGAAGTCGAGCAGGGCTCGAGGTGACTTGATGCGGTTGCGGATGATCCAGCCGCTCATCGACCCGCGGGCCCGCTTGGCGAAGAAGCTGATGATCTTCGGGTCGCCGCCGTCTTTCGAGTCGAGGAACACCGGGCTCACGAGACGAGCATCGAGCTTCTTGGTGTTGACCGCGCCGAAGTATTCGTTGGACGCGAGGTTGATCAGCGCGTCGGAGCCGGGGCTCTCGGCCATGTCGGCATTGATCTGCTCGGTCAGGGTGTCGCCCCAGAAGGAGTAGAGGTCCTTCCCCTTGCTGGTCTTCACGGACGAGCCCATCTCGAGGCGGTACGGCTGTATCAGATCGAGCGGGCGAAGCACGCCGTAGAGGCCGGAGAGGATGCGCAGCGTCTTCTGCGCGTGGGTGAAGTCGCGCTCGGTGAAGGTGCCGGCTTCCATGCCCATGTAGACGTCGCCGCTGAATGCGAGCACGGCGGGGCGGGCGTTGGTCGGTGTGAACGGGGTCTCCCAGTCGAGGAAGCGCTCGTGGTTGAGCTCGCCCAGCGACTCGGAGATGCTCATCATCTTCGAGAGCTCGCGGGGCGACTTCTTCGCCATCACATCGACGAGTTCGCGGCTCTGGTCGAGCAGACGCGGCTCGGTGTGTTTCTTGGTGGGCAGCTTCGACTCGTAGTCGAGCGACTTCGCGGGCGAAACGACGATCAGCACACTTCAGTTCTACCAGCCGATGGCGGCGCAACCAGCCCCGACTCAGTCGACGTGGCTTGCGTCCTCGGGATGACGTCCGCCGTGCACGAAGTGCTCCTCGCGCCAGTCGTGGTACGCCGCCCAGATCACGAGCATCGGGGGCAGCACGACGATGGCCGCGATCAGGGAGTAGACGACGGTGATCGCAGTCAACAAGCCGAACTGGCCCATCGGCGGGATCGGGCTGAACAGCAGCACGGAAAAACCGAGCGCCGTGGTCAACGCCGAGCCGATCAGCGCCCCACCTGTCGTCCGCATGGTGGCGGACATGGCCTCCTGCAGAGTGGCGCCGGTCTCGCGCTCCTCCAGGAAACGATGGGTGATGTGGATCGTGTAGTCCACACCGATGCCGATGGAGAGCGCCGTGATCAGCGCCGTCACGACGTTGTACGAGTAGCCGAGCAGCACCATTGTGCCGAGCACCCAGATGAGCACGAGCAGGATCGGCAGCACGGAGAGCACCGCGAGCATCGGGCGGAACTCGGTGAACCAGAAGAAGAGGGTCAACACCATCAGCGCGGCGACGATGGTGAGCAGGATCGACGTGCCCTGACTCTCGGTGAGGCTGTCGGTGACCTCCAGAGAGAGGATTTCGTTGGCGATCGGGGTGATCTCCGTCGGGTCGCCAAACCAGAGCTGGTCGACGTCGGCAAAGAGTTCGCGGGTGCGTTCCGTGTCGCCGGTGAGCGCGTTGAACTGCAGGATCGTGAAGTCCGGAGCGTCGCCTTCGCCCCGGCTCACGACCTGGCGGAACCCGTCGGGGTCGCTCGACTCCATGATCGCCAGGATCTCTTCGATGGTCTCGGCGGGGATGAAGAGTGGGTTGTCCAACTCATCGGTGAGCTGTTGGATCTGCACCGCGGCCGTCGGCGGGAGGCTGTTGAAGAACACACCGATCGACTGGGTCACGCCGCTGCTGACGGCTGCGGGTCGTGTGGCCGGATCCGCGATCGCATCGGAGAAGTCAATGAGGTTTCGCAGGGTCCTGTCGCTGGTCAGGTCGGACTCCACCAGCACGGTGACAACCTCGCTGTTGCCGCCGAGGGTGTCTTGAAGGAAGACGATGTCCTCCTTGCTCTCGGATCCGTCGGGCAGGAAGTCGTTGCTGTTGAACGACGAGTCGAGATCGGTGGCGAGCGCGCCGAAGACCACGGTGGCGATGCCGGCTGCGATGAGAATCGCCGCCGGCTTGCGGACAACGGTGGCCCCGATCTTCTCGACCAGGTGGCCCGCGCCCGGGATGGCCTGGTCCATTCGCCGGGTGTTGAGCTCTTTCCCGTTCGCCTGACGGCGCCGGTCGAGGAGCACGCGGACTGCGGGCACCGCCGTGAGGAAGATGTAGAGGCCCGAGGCCACGCCGACACCGGCGACCACGCCGAAGTCGCCCAAGCCGGAGATGTCGCCGAAGAGGTTGGTGAGGAAGCTGATGATCGTCGTGCCGGCCGCCAGGCCGAGTGGGAGCAGTACACCCTGGAGTGCATGCCGTGCTGCGTGGGCCACGTCGGAGCCCGCCACCCGCTGTTCGCGGTAGTGCG